>JAEYUK010000211.1 GCA_023432655.1 Pseudomonadota bacterium
TTCTTCACCTTTTATCAGATACTCCTGTCCATTCTTCTTAAAAAACTTGTGATAAAAGTTCTTTAATTCAGAAATAGTCACTCCCATCTTACCGGCAGTGGACTCATTATAATATCCACCGGCAAAATTAATGAAACTTGAGATGATGATGGATTCAAAATCGATGTTATCTACTTCGTAGTTTAGGTAGAACTGATCATTAAGTTTCCCATCGGCCTTAAGATTCTCCACCCCTCGGAAGAAGGTTTTAATAAATGGAAGCGCCAGAATAAAAGTCTCTGTGCCTTGATTCCAAAGGTGATAAGAATGAAGATCATTCACTTCCAGGGCTTTGGAACTTCCATCGAATTTATATTTGGTCACTTCTTCATGAGAGTTTTCTAAAAATGAGTTCCAATACATTCCCAGGAAATAACCAAAATCATCGGCCTCAAATGGTGTTTCAGAAAGGGCCTTTTTGATTTTTTTCTTCGTGATCTCAATTAAGCTATGTCCCACTTTAAATAAATCAACGAAATCAAACTTCAAAAAAAGATCCTGCTGATTCTTTGGTCCCAGCTGATGGTGGACATACTCAAACCCCAACTCCAGACGTTGACGAGTCTGGTTTCCCACTCGTCCCATCGCGAGAGACCCGTTTTTAAGAGCATCCTCTAAAGTCATACGAGCGTTCACTAGTCGGACGAAACTAAAATGGAGAAATTGCTGACGTTTCTCATCTTTAATATTTTGAAGGGCGTCTTTTATTTTCTCCATCCCTGTCTGATAAGAAACAAGTGAAGAAGCGTGGAGACACTGGTTTAACGAAACGGCGTCTAGTTCACCTGTGAGCCCTTTTTTGTTATTAATAAAGTTTGTAAGCTGAGATTCCTGAAAAAAAGGACTGTTATATTCAAGAGCATCAAAATAATCTACAAATCCGTATTCACGAAGGCGTTCTTTTTTCTCTTCGTAATTTTCTTCTTCCATTATCTGGTAGGAATCCACAACCATTTTGAATAAGAATGCATAGGCCTCTTCCACTCCTATATCCGCATACAACCTGCGTATCATTTCCTTTAACTCTTGAACCAGCGTAAAGTCTTCAGGGTATTCAATGAGAAGCTGATTATCTTCGGTTAAAAAGTAATTATTCCCATCCGGATACATCGGGTCTTCATAGTCAAAGGTCTGGATTGTGAATTGATTTTTTAGAGCGAGAAGAAAATCTTCACTCTTAATAAACTCCAGAATAACCTCTTCATCTGGGCACTTGGAGTAGATTTCGAGCCAATGAAAAGATGCTTCCGGATCAATGGTATCTTTCTTCCAAAGATCAATATCTCTCAAGGCCTGGCGCTGTTCAGTGGATAGCTTAGGAAGAATCGCAGCTACCTGGTCACTTGATGTGGTTTGAAGGGCCACGTATAAAGGCTGAATCGGAATCATGGAAAGGTCTTTCCCTGAATCAACAAGCTTCTCGATGTCTTCAAATTTTTTGTAGGCCTGGGCCTCGTATAATAATTGGCTTAATAGATCTTTTTTGATCTCAGATTCACTCATGTTAAATTCCCTATGTTGATTCTTGTTTGTGTACCCTAAAATGCTTCCCTTGGCCATGAACACACTCTGCAGCAATTAATGGATTTTATGAGAATAAAACGGTAAACTCCTTGTATGACGACGACCCCCTTGGCCTTTCAAAAAATACCCCATCTTAAGGAACTTCAGGAAGGCTTCCCCGGGCTTCAGGCGCTGTTTTTTGACATGGACGGTACCCTCTTCAACACTGAAGAACACCATGCCCAGGCGCTCTTTATGATGGCCAAAAAATATAACATTATACCGCCTCACTCTCCCGAGATGGTCCATGAACTCCTGGTGGGGAAGGCCGACCATTTGGTCTTTGATATTATTAAGGGCTGGGAAGGAATGCCTAAACATTGGACGACTAAAGACTTTGTCGATGAAAAAAGCAATAATCTCATTGAGATTTTAAAGCAGATCGATCCTCATACATTTTTCCCGCAAGAGATTCTGGCCATCCTGAAAGAAGCTAAGAAGGAAAACTTATATCTCGCCCTGGTTACTTCCAGCGAAAAAGTTATAACCGAGATCCTGCTTAAAATGACTGGTATCTATGATTTCTTTGATTTGATTTTAACCCGGGATGATTGTCCGACTCATAAACCAGATCCCTGGCCCTACTTAAAAGCGCTGGAGATTTCTGGAATCAACAGACATAGCGTCCTTATTTTTGAAGACTCCCATGTGGGGCTGAGTGCCGCTCAAGCTTCCGGCGCTCACGTCATCAAGGTGGAGTGGTTCTAGTAGCGAATGATATAGAGCTGCCACTGTCTGCCCGTTTGCTCATTATTCATAAGCTGCACATACTCAGGCTTAGGCTTAAAAGAAGCGTCAATTTCATTGGACACGTAAAAGCGCTCTCCCAGAACAGAGATGATATTCCATAGACCATGATGTTCTTGCATATCAATCTTGTACTTTAAAAAAAGAAGTGGGACTGGTGCTTCTTTACTTCCTAGTTTATCGTATGACAACATTTCTACTAAAGCTTCGCGAGTCA
>JAEYUK010000255.1 GCA_023432655.1 Pseudomonadota bacterium
GTGATACAACAGGTATTGAGCCCGACTTCTCACTGGTTAAATTTAAAAAACTGGCAGGAGGAGGGTATTTTAAAATTATTAACCAATCAGTTCCGCGAGCTTTAAGAAGTCTTGGTTATAAAGAGAAGGCGATTACTGAAATTACTCAGTACGCTGTTGGGCATGGTACATTGGTGGGTTCTCCAACAATCACGCATAAAGATTTACGAGCGAAGGGATTTAGTGATGAGAAAATTTCAGTTATTGAATCGCATCTCGCTTCTGCTTTCGATATCACTTTTGCTTTCACTCGTTATATTTTGGGTGATGACTTTTTAAGAGATACTCTGAAAATTTCAGAGGAAAAGTTAAACGACTTTAACTTGAATGTTCTTAAAGAAATGGGATTCACTAACGAAGAGATCCAGAAGGCCACAGACTTTGTCTGTGGAACGATGACACTTGAAGGTGCCCCAGGTCTCAAAGAAGAACATCTTCCGGTTTTTGATTGTGCCAACAAGTGCGGTCGTTACGGAACGCGGGTCATCTCAGCTTCCGGACACATCCGAATGATGGCGGCAGCCCAGCCTTATCTATCAGGGGCGATTTCTAAGACTATCAATATGCCCAATGAGTGCTCAGTTCAGGATATTTCGGATGCTTATATGCTTTCGTGGAAACTCATGGTTAAGGCCAACGCTATTTATCGCGACGGCTCGAAACTTTCTCAGCCGCTTAATGCCGCAGCCTTTGAAGATCTGGCAATAATGGATGATGAAACTTCTCAGCATGAGAAGATATTAAATGTTGCAGAAAAGATCGTTGAGAAAATTGTTTATAAGGAAGTCTCCGCTCGTAAGAGTCTTCCTAACCGTCGTATCGGCTATACTCAAAAAGCGAATATTGGCGGTCACAAAGTCTATCTGCGAACCGGTCAGTATGAAGATGGTAGTGTGGGTGAAATTTTCATTGATATGCATAAGGAAGGAGCTGCTTACCGCTCTCTTATGAACTGCTTTTCAATTGCGATTTCTCTGGGGCTTCAATACGGAGTGCCTCTGGAAGAATTTGTAGAAGCCTTTACCTTTACTCGTTTTGAGCCAAATGGAATTGTCACCGGTCACGATAATATAAAAATGGCGACCTCTGTGATTGATTACATCTTCCGTGATCTGGCCTGCAGATATCTCGGTCGTTACGATCTGGTGCATGTTAAGCCGAGTGATCTTAAGCCAAGTTCAATTCAGGATGAGGACGCTCATGAAGAACCACTCTTAGCAATGATGGATAATGAAGTTCAGTACGCTGACGGACAAAAAACTGTGTCCACGCAAAAAGTTTTTAGTGCCGAAGCCAATTTTGAAATGACGGAAGCCGCTAAAAAACGGCAGATGGCCAGAGTAAAAGGGTATGAAGGTGATCCTTGCCCAGAATGCCAGAGTTTTACTTTAGTCAGGAATGGTTCATGTCTTAAATGTGATTCCTGCGGGACGACAACTGGTTGTTCTTAAGGATTTATAAGGTCCTCCTAAAGGAGGACCTTATTTTTAAAAAATGATCCATGTCACCTTTTTTATTTCGCCTCCATGATAAGATGATCTTACATGGAGGAACATCATGAATGTTACAGTAGAAGAATACACCAGCATTTCGCCAATCACTGCAAACCTCAATCTAAGTTTGTCAGAAGCTTTGAATCTCATGAAAACGCACACCATCAGACACTTACCTATCACAGAAGATCAAAAAGTCGTGGGTATTGTTTCTGAGAGAGACATTCTGGCCAATTTTGAAAAACCATGGAGTCGAGAATTAAGAGTAAAAGATGTCATGAATAACTCCATTCTCATTGCTTATAAGAACGAAGCTTTGGGAGATGTGGCCTTTCGTCTATCTTCAGAAAAAAAAGGTTCGGCGATTGTCTTAGATGATAGCGATGAACTTTATGGTATCTTCACTACCACAGATGCCCTGAATGCTTTGGTGGATTTTATGTCACCGGTTGCGATGACTAAAAATAAAAATAAATAAGATGAAAAAGAACTCACGCTCCTAATTGGGTGCAGACCGAATAAAGAGGTGAGTTCTTTTCATTTAAAATTCGAATCAGTTCAGATTTTGAGATGAGGATGAGTTCGGTATCTTTTTTTACCCGGCAATTGAAACGAAAAGGAATATTATCTAAGATATTTTTAATACCTAGTGAAATGCCGGGGATTTTTAACTCGATGATCTTTTTTCTTTTCAATAAATTCAATTCTCCACTTATTAAGATTATTCCGGTATTAGGAATTTGTTTTTCATAAACCAAATCAAACTCATTATTGAAAGTCACCGTTTCAAAATGGTCTTTTAAGGTTTCCAAAATTGTCGTGTCGATTTTTTGAATTTCATTTTTCATGCTTCTATTCTAATGATTAATAACTAATGAAAAATGCGCTGGATCAGCTTATTTCCTTATTCTCCTTAGTAAGTCCTGTGAGGCGGACGAGTTTTTCTCGGATGCATATTAAATCTTCTGTTTCAAACCACTGATTTTTAGCAAGCCAGATATTGTTTCTAGGTGAGGGGTGGGGCAGTACGATAAATGGTGAGTCATTCCGGGCATACTCACGGATCTTGTCAGTTAGCTTTCCCGGGCCTAGGAAATATTCAGTGGAGTAGGAGCCAACTAAAATGGTGACTTGAATGTTTTTAAGATACGAGAGAATGATATCCATCCACCGCACGCTGCATTCCGGGCGGGGAGGATTGTCTCCAGTGGTCCCGCGGCCTGGATAGCAAAATCCCATTGGGACAATGGCTATTTTCTTGGTCGAATAGAAATCAACTTCCTTCATTTGTAGCCACTCACGAAGTCTGATTCCACTGGCGTCGTTCCAAGGTCTGCCTGTTTCATGGACTTTAAGTCCTGGGGCCTGGCCCACCAAAAGCATAGGTGAATCTTTCGAGAATTGAAGTACGGGTCTAGGACCCAAGGGCAAAACGTCTGAACAGAGGTTACAGGTTTTGATCTCATTTAAAAGTTTCATGATGGCCAGATAGTAGCAAAAAAATAGGAACACAGGGTGAGTTTATGCTCTGTTATATTACTCAAGTACCTAGGGGACCAAGCTCCTTAAGTATTTTCCTCAGGTTCCGATAAGCGCATATGGGCCTTAGGATCAATACCAACATGAGTGCCATCCAGGCACAAGCTCCGCTCCAAAAAGTCTCTCGTGAGACTCAGGAGAGTACTGCAAAACTTAGCAGTGGACAGCGTATTACCCGGGCCGCAGACGATGCTGCCGGTCTCGCTATCTCTGAGAAACTCAAAGCTGAAATCAGATCCTCCAAACAGGCCAACCGAAACGCCAACGATGGGATATCACTCATTCAAACAGCAGAAGGTGGATTAAATGAATCCTCGTCCATTCTGACTCGTATGCGTGAGCTCGCGATGCAGGCCGCTTCTGATACTCTTACCGACGCTGATAGAGGCAAGTCCTCGCTGGAGTATCAGGCCCTAAAAAGTGAACTTGATCGAATTTCTAAAACGACCGAATTTAATGGAACAAAACTTCTTAATGGCTCAGGTCCAACTTTAGATTTTCAGGTTGGGGTGGGATCAAATAATTTTGAAGATCAAATTTCTTATAATACTGGTCAGATGAACTCCGGGCTAGAAGCCTTAGGGGTTGGCAGTTCTATGATCAGCACTAAATTCGGCGCTCAGCAAAGTCTTTCAACAATTGATTCGGCCATTAATAAGATATCGGGACAGAGATCGGTTTTGGGGTCGTTACAGAACCGCCTCACTTCTAGTTCTAATAATTTATACATTTACTCAGAAAACATGAGTGCCTCTAATAGCCGTATCAGAGACGTGGATTACGCCGAAGAAACCGCAAAGCAGGCCAAGAATAGTATCATCTCTGCTTCGGGAACGGCCGTCCTTGCTCAGGCCAATACTTCAGGCCAGGGCGCTCTCAAACTATTGTAGTAAGGCAGTTTTATTCGCTACGAATTTTACTGGGATCGATGGTGGTAGGGATAGAAGTTCCTGACCAGATGGTCTTCTTATGAGATCCGACAACGATTTTTTTTGATGAGAGTTTAATATCCAAGAGAGCATTGAATCCAGCTTGAACAGCATAGAAAGACATTTTCATGATCGCTTCTTGCTCGTCTTCACAGTTTTCAACGAAATAAGGGTCTTCTTTGCGTTTTAAAAAGCTCGTCTGCTTACTTTGATCTTTAGTAAAGAAGATCACTTCTTTAGCCTGGTTCATCGTCGCTTCATACTGAGACAAAGGACCGCTGACCTTTTCATCAAAACATTGGGTACAGTAGGTTGAGTGGGTGAGTTCTTTCGGAATGACTTTAAGAAAAGAGAAGCTCTCTTCCCCGATAAAATGTGTACAAGATTTACAACTGTGTTCGGTGCAAATTCCACACTGGTAATTAGCTTTGGGTTTTCGGCAGGTTTTACAAATGTCACTCATATTTCTCCATACTCATCTTGTTCGAGAGGGTTGTCCAGATATTTTCTTTATTAAAACTGTGCCTTGTAACTTTGGCAGTGGCTTTTTTCTCATGCAAAATGATTGTGGCAGTGAATGATATCAGATATTTCGGTGTGATCGAGCTTATTGAGAAGTTTTTTGAAAGTGATAAAATATGTCCCATGAAAAATAAGCCATTAATCTTCACCATCCTATCCATCCTTTGTTTTATCGAGCCTGCGATTAAGATCCTTTACTTCAAGGCCATGACCGGTTTTGATTTTCTGGTGATCTTCGCTAACCTTAAAGCGCGAAATAGCTTTATCGAGGTGATCGATTTTTGGCTTATCTTCCCGATAGCCGGATTACTCATCACTAAGCTCCGCAAGTGGAGTTATTTTTCTTTCATGGGAATTCTCGCCTACATCATTTACAACATTCTGACTTATGAGAAGTATACCTGGCCCTATAACAGTGATTCGCCTTTTTTGTATCACTACCTGGTCGCACTTACCTCTACTGCTGTGTTTTTATATTTTCTCTCGCCCAAAGCGAGAGAGCCATTCTTTGATAGGAGAGTGCGCTGGTGGGAACCTAAGACCCGTTATAATGTTCAGATCACCTGCAAGCTTCACAGTAGTCATGTGGTCTTTCCATCTGAAATCCTCAATATTTCTCAGACAGGGGCATTCATTCTGGGAAGTAAATACACTAAGGTGGGTGATAAACTTCTGATGGAGTTTAATTTTTTAGGTCAACACATTACCGTTCCTGTTGAAGTGATGAATGAGCACAGTATTAATAATCTTGCGGGATTTGGGGTGCGCTTCAAATTCAGTACTCTGGCCCAAAGCATCCGAATGGGTAAGGTTATTAGCATATTGAAAAAGTCACATAATGCTTTCAAAGTGGATAAGATTGATCGTTTTGCAGCATGAAACTTGAGCGCTAAACCTTGTTTTGACTTGGCCCGGATTTGAAAATGGTTTCTTTCAGCGTCCAATGGGGTCATGAGATCTTTCTTAAGCATCATCATTACTTTAGTCTTTTCATTCCCACTATGGGGACAGGAACAATTCAAATTAGAGGGACGCTTTAAACTTGGTTCTTCCCGGATAGTAAAATACACCATGACATGGAAGGAGCAGGAAAAGACTCTTGAAGGAACTTATCAGGATGATTATTTCGGTGAAGAGGGTAAGGTTTCAGGCAGGATAGATGAATTCGGAAGAAACTTTATGATCAGTTTCCCGACAGAAACAAAAGGTGTGAAGTCCATTAATCTTTTGAGTTCACGGGCCGGGTCCAGATCAACCGGCACCACAATCCCTGTCAGTTTGGTTATCCGCGACTCCCGAGGAAATCCGATAGAGCTTGCTAAATCATCCTCGCAACTGGTCTCGATAAATCCCGTCATCGCCCAAAAACAGGAAGAAGCGGCCTTATGTCGTGAAGGCTTTGGTGCGCTTCAGGGTTATTGTGGCGAATACCAGGGAACGATTACTGAAAAGGTCGATAGAGATGATCAATGTAATCTCTTATTCGCTGAAGCAGTTCGACTGGAATTGGATTTTTCAGGAGAGCTTAATCTCTATCTCGGATTAAGAACCGGAGTCGTCACAATTCCTTATCATCAGATAGGAAGAATCCCCTCAAATCCAGAATCCCTTTCGATTGATGTTTTAAGCCGAAACTGCGCCCCTTTATCGGGCACTTCATTTTCCAATGATAACTGTAAGCGTCTTCACTTAATTGGAAGATTTTCACTGAGAGAGAATACCAGGCATTTTACCGGGGTTTACTCTATCACTGATGAACTCACAAATAATGTTTGTCGCTATTCGCTTTCAATGGATCGATCTGATCAATAGACCACTCTGGTTTTAATGGACCTGGAAAGTTTCTCAATTGCCTGGGCCAGTTGATGGGCCTGGGCCGAGTGAACGTCCATAATAAGATAACCAACTTCTTCATCTGTTGCGAGATACTGACCTTCAATGTTCGCACCTGCCGCAGAAATGATGGTGTTGATCTCTCCCAGAACACCCGGTTCGTTAAGGTGGACGTTAAGAATTCGGGAAGCCCCTTTTTTAATGGGGAGATCCACATTGGGAAAGTTGACGGCTCCGGAAGAAGAACCAATTTTTATATAACGGTGAAAACTTTCGGCCACTTCAATTCCGATGTTCTTTTGAGCTTCTTCTGTGCTTCCGCCTATATGCGGAGTAAGAATGACATTAGGAAGTCCTTGAAGGGGAGAAATAAATTTTTCTTTATTAGATGAAGGTTCAACCGGGAAGACGTCTACGGCGGCACCGGCAATGTGACCAGTCTTAATGGCGCTTGCCAGATCCTCAATGACAACCACAGAGCCGCGGCTGGCATTAATAAGAAAACTTCCTTTCTTCATTAGAAGGAGTTCTCTTTCAGTAATCATATTTTTTGTTTCCGGAGCTTCTGGCACGTGAAGAGTAACAAAATCGGCCTTACCCAGAAGTTCATCAAGAGTGGTCATTGGTTGTGCGTTTCCTAAAGGGAGCATCTTCTTAGTGTCAAAGAAAATAACTCTAAGACCCATGCTTTCGGCAAGCACACTCACCTGACTTCCAATATGGCCATATCCCACGATCCCCAAGACTTTTCCACGGACTTCTTTTGAACCTTCTGCGGATTTGACCCATTCGCCTTTATGGGCACGGGTATTCCGGTCTCCTAGCTGACGAGACAGCGAAATCATCTCTGCGATTACAAGTTCGGCCACACTTCGCGTATTGGAGTGGGGAGCGTTAAAAACAGCAATTCCTTTCTTTCGTGCAGAATTGAGATCAACCTGATTAGTTCCGATGCAGAAGCATCCAATGGTTAAGAGGCTTTGAGAATGCTCCAGAACTTTGGCGGTGATTTCGGTTTTTGAACGAATCCCGAGTGCACAATACTGAGGGAGAAGCTTAATCAGCTCATCCTCACTTGGAGCATAGGAGAGGATATCAATTTGAAAACCATCGTTTTCTAAAAATTCTTTAGCGACGGGGTGAATATTTTCAACAAGGAGGATTTTTGAATCTTTCATAGACTCAGTCTAAAGAAAAAGTGAAATTTTAGGAAGTGAAACATCGGATTTCCAGGCATACCGTCAACAAAGTGACATACCTCATTAAAAATGTTGCTATTGTGCGATTAATTTTGAACACTATTTAATACACACATGGAGGTTACTATGGAAAATATGGAAACTGCTAAAACTAAATCTGCTCGTAAACCAAATGCTGCTTTTATGAAGGCCCTTACTCCTTCAGTAGAGCTTGCAGATGTAATCGGTGCAACACCAGTTGCCAGAACTGAAGCTGTTAAACTTATGTGGGATTATATCAAGACTAATAATCTTCAGAACCCTGCTAACAAAAGAAACATTCTTGCTGACGCTAAACTTAAAAAAGTTTTCGGTAAAGATGAAGTCACTATGTTCGAACTTACTGGTCTAATCGGTAAGCACTTAAACTAGTTTCAATCTGTATGACTTTAGAGGGCCCTTTTTGGGCCCTTCTTATTTTGAGTCGTGAGGTTTCCCTTTGAATAAATTTTTTGTTCGAAGCTTATCTGAACCATTTCGTCTTTTTTTTCCTTTTGCTATTATTGCACTGTTGTATGGCGTGCTTTTATGGATTCCCCAGATCTGGAGTCCAGATAGTTATCCTGTTTTAGTTCACCGCTATTTAATGCTCAATGGTTTTGTCGCCTTACTCATTGCTGGCTTCCTCATGACAGCAGTTCCTCGGTTTTCGAAAACCTTTGAAGCCGAGAAATCTGAATTGATCATTTTTTTTCTGATTACATTTGGAGGACTGATCTTTGCTTACCGCGAACAAGAAGCCTTCGTTTTTATCTCCTCCTCTCTGCAGGCCCTGACCATCCTTGTTTTCATGTTCCGCCGAATTTTTAAAAGACAGGAGAATCCTCCTTATAGTTTCATCTTTATTTTCGTTGGACTCTTTCTGTGGCTCATCTCTGGATTAGGAAGTTTTCTCTATGGGACTGACGCTTTTAAACAGCTTCATTTTGAAGGTTCAATTGCCGCCATTATTCTGGGAGTAGGAAGCCGCTTGATCCCTGGTATACTGGGACATGTGGAAATAGTTAAGGCCCAAAGAGTTAAGTATGAAACTCCAGATCCCATTCTTAGGACCGTTCCCTCTCATTTTTATCTTTCTATTCTGTTATTTGTTGGGAGCTATTTCCTCTTAGAGTACTACGGTAGTATTATCCGGGCCGTCGTGGTGACTACAATCGCTCTTTCATATTGGAAGCTTTATTCATTTCCCCGGGAACGCACAGCACTCACCTGGAATATCTGGGTGGCCAGTTTTTTAATTGTGCTAAGTTTTATTTTAAAGGCCCTCTGGGAAGAAGGCACTATCCACGCGAGCCATTCTTTCTTTATTTCCGGAATTGTCCTTATCGGACTTTTGGTTTCCACCAGAGTGATTCAATCCCATGGTCCCAATGATAAGACCCTGGAGAATTGGAAAGGTCTCTATTGGATTACAGGACTCATGATTCTTGCTGCTGCTACAAGAGTCACTGCTTTCCTTATGCCCGAAGGGTATTTACGTCACCTTGGATACTCCTCCATAGTACTTGCCGCAGGGGTTTTAGTTTGGAGCTTTAAGTATCTTCGGTTCGTTAAACCTTAGGCGTGTCTTTTTTTATCAAAGCTTGCTCCAAGAGTGTCGGCCATTGTGGCCCTTCTTTTACCCATTGGTTTTTCCTTACCTATCGTTGAATCTTTTTTTGTCTGGTGTTCGATTTCCGCGTTTATTTCTCCACCTAGGAGAATCACGTAACTTGTTAAGTAGAACCACGTCATCAAAACGATGATGGAGGCCAAAGAGCCATAGGTTTTATTGAAGTTTCCAAATTCTTTGGCATACCAAGAGAAGAGAAGGGAAGTTATCGCCCAAAGTACTGCGGCCACTACTGAACCCAAGCTAACCCAGCGCCATTTGGCATTATTCCGATCGGGCCCATAGCGATAAATGACAGAGAGAAAAAAGCTAAAGATTGCTAGAAGGATCACCCAGCTTCCTATGGTAACAGATGTCTCCAGGACTTGGGGGAGGTCTAAGAAGTTAGTGATAGTGGGGATTCCTACGATCACGGCCAGGGCCAGGATGCTCAGGACTATGCCCAGAAGAGTGAGCCCCAGAGCGAGAAAAGCCGATTTAAAGAAGCCCCGGTGATCTTCTTCATCGTAGATGATATTCATTGCCTCAATAACGGATTTACTTATTTTAGAAGCGGCCCATAAAGAAATCAGAAGTGATAAGATGGCCCCAACCCCTAAGGATGAAGAAGTGGTGCTCGCCAGACTACCGAGGGTTGTCGTAAGGACTTGTTCGAGCTCTGATGGGATGACTTGAGAAAT
>JAEYUK010000298.1 GCA_023432655.1 Pseudomonadota bacterium
TTTTATCACTTAGGACGGACTTATAGCTAACATCATAACCATCACTGGTTTTAAGACAGCGGTTAACTTCGTGGTAACTCAGAGCTTCGGCATTGGGTTCTAAAAGAGCGTCATAAAGGCATTCTAAAGTAAGTTTAGCATCATCCACGACTCCATCAAAGTAGCGGCCTGAACCCTTTAAACCCTCAGCTTCTAAAGACGGAACTTTTTCAAGTGTTTCTTCTTTGTTTAAGACTGAAAAGGGACGGTTTTGAAAACGAGAAAGAAAATCATAAATAAAAAGACCGCATCCAAGCATCCAGGGTCTGTATTTTGAGTAATTATAAAGTGGAAGATAAAACTCTCTTTCAAAGCAGAGGTGAGGAGTGAGTTTAAGCCACAGATTCTTTTCTTCTAAAGCTTCCGCCACCAGACCGAAGTCAAAGTTTTCCAGATAACGAATTCCTCCATGGAGCATTTTGGAGGAGCTTTGGGATGTTTGAGACGCGAAGTCTCCCTTTTCGATAAGAAGGGCAGAAACTCCGTTGAGTGCTAAGTCGCGCAAGAGGCCACATCCATTGATACCTCCGCCGACAATCACTACTTCATAATGTTTCATAGTTTGTTGACCCAGACTAAATTGCCGGTGCAAGTAAGTCTGTATTTTCGTCCTATTGGTGTGAGTTGGTAGTTGAGTCCGATAACTGCATTAGAATGGGCCTTGAGAGCATGGGCCTTAAGTTTCTGAGCGAGTTCCTGATAATAAAGAGGAATCTCAGTTGATTCCGAATCTTCCACAAGATGAGGTTCAATCATCTTATGTTCACTTGCCACTCCCATATAGCGAAGGATTTGATGTCCCTCTAACTGAGAAGTTGCAGAAACGATGATTTGAGAAATCTCTAACTTTGGATCATCGAAGTTAAACTGATGTGTTTGGTTTTGATAAAGACTTAGTTTAGAAACGATACCTGTTTCAGGAGTTTCCTGATGTTTAGGAGGATGGATTTCATCTGATAAACCAAGTTGTATATCGATATCAAAGCGGCGCAACTTGTGGGCGAGATAGATCGCCGCATATTCAGAAATTCGCGGAACTAAGAGCATTCCCCGCATGAGTCGATTTTTGGTTTGTTCTTCTGTATCAGAGAGAAGTTTTAGTTCTTTTAATAGAATAATGATGTCATTAACGTCTTCGAGGTAGCGCACGTTCTTTATCAGGACACTGAAAGAAGGGTTCCCCTCTGTGGCCATCCCGGTAAAGCTTGAACTTTCGGAAAACTGCTTTAAGTCGACAAAAGTTTCCGGGGCTTTGTATTCTTTTTCTGGCGGAGCGTAGATGGGCGCTGGAGCTGGTTCATCTAAAGGTTTGTCCCAGTCATTATTCTCTTCCGGAGGAGCGCTTTCAAAGGCTTCCGTTTTTTCTTCTGGAACTTCAGAAGGTGCATCCCAGCTTGTTTCCCCAAAAGAGGATATTTCCTCTGATCCGGTATCCGTGCCAAAAGAAGTCTCGTCTGTTTGCTCATCTTCACTTGGAGTGTTCCAGGAGGGAGCTTCTTCGGAAACTTCTTCTCCCCATCCGGATCCCTCAACTTCAGTGGTTTCGCTAAAGAGAGGGGCTTCTTCACTTTCTTCGGAGGTTGAGTTGAAGTCCGTTGGAGAATCAAAACTACTCCCAAATTCGGACTCAGATTCGTTGGAAGTAAAAGGATCCGAGGGTTCAGAAGGAAGGTCAGGAACTTCCGAGGAGAATTCATCCAGCGAAAATGATTCTTCATCACTATTCAATTCGTGGATGAACTCCCCGAGATCTTCGATCCTGGTTAGATCCTTCTTTTTGTCGCTCACTTAGGCTCCATGACAAGCTTTAAATTTTTTCCCGGAACCGCATGGACAAGGATCATTTCGGCCAACTTTAACAGAGGCACGAATGATCTTTTTTTCCTCTTCCATGACTTTGGCCTTTTCAGCTTCCTGGTGAGCGCGGATTTGTTCTTCGAGAATTCTTTCCTGTTCACGATGGATGGCCTCAATTTCTTCCTGAGTCATGAGTTTAATGTGGGTGATTCGCTCAACCACAGCTCGTTTAATGGCGAGTCTCATGCCTTCATAGAGACCATAGGCTTCACGCTTATATTCCACCAGAGGATCTTTCTGCCCATAAGAGCGAAGGTTAATTCCTTCCTTTAAGTGGTCCATGGCCAGAAGGTGGTCTTTCCAGAACTGGTCAAAAGTAGCAAGAAGGACTTCACGGTAAGTGTACTTTACTTGCTCCTGATCATGTCCTTTAAACCTTGATTCTAAGGATTCCTGGGCAAGTTGATTCAGGTACTGATGAAGGTCACTGTTTGCTGCCTTAGCACAATCTTCTGCCGTCAGATCCTTTTCAATACCAAAAACTGCCTGGGCCATTTTATTGATTTCTTCCCAAGGGTATTCTCTCAAAGATACCTTCTGGTCAGGAACCAATTGCTGGGCCAGATTAAATGAAACCTCGTCGATGAAATCCTGAATCAGCTCAGTATTGCCTTCATCGTTTAGAATATCACGGCGAATTTTATAAATAACTTTACGCTGTTCATTCATAACGTTATCAAAATCCAAAAGATGCTTTCGGATATCAAAGTTATGAGTTTCAACTTTCTTCTGGGCCTTAGCGATGGCGTTTGAAATCATCGAGTGCTCAATCGGCTCATCCTCTTTCATTCCTAACTTGGTCATGATGCCTTTGATTCTGTCAGAACCAAAGATTCTCATGAGATCATCTTCTAAAGAGAGGAAGAACTTAGAACTACCTGGGTCACCCTGACGTCCAGAACGACCTCTTAGCTGATTATCAATACGACGTGATTCATGTCTTTCTGTCCCGATAATGAAGAGACCTCCCAGCGCTTTCGTTTCAGGAGTCAGTTTAATATCGGTACCACGACCGGCCATGTTGGTTGCAATCGTTACACCGCCAGGTTGACCGGCAAGTGCCACGATTTCAGCTTCACGGGCATGGTTTTTAGCGTTAAGGACTTCGTGTTTGATACCTTTTTTATTCAAAAATTCTGAGATGATCTCGGAAGATTCGATAGAGATGGTACCCACTAGAACTGGTTGACCTTTTTTATTACATTCCTCAATGAGTTGAGAGACGGCTTCGTATTTAGCTTTACGAGTAGAGTAAACCACATCAGGCATATCATTTCTAACCATAGGAAGGTTAGTAGGGATCACCACAACTTCAAGGTTGTAGATTTTCATGAACTCGTCAGCTTCAGTATCGGCCGTACCAGTCATACCTGAGAGCTTAGAATAAAGTCGGAAGTAGTTCTGGAAAGTAATACTGGCAAGGGTTTGGTTCTCTGATTTAACTTCCACGCCTTCTTTGGCTTCAACCGCCTGGTGAAGACCATCTGACCAGCGGGACCCTTCTTTCATACGACCGGTAAATTCATCGACGATAATGACTTTGCCGTCTCTTACGACGTAATCAACTTCATTCTTAAAAAGAGTGTGGGCGCGAAGGGATTGGTTCACATGGTGAAGGACTTCAATATTTTTAATATCGTAAAGGTTTCCGATATCGAGAATCTCTTGAACACGTAAAATCCCATCTTCCGTCAAAACGGCCGATTTCGCCTTTTCGTCTACTGTGTAGTGAGTGTCTTTAGTGAGCTTCGGAATGACTTTGTTAACAACTCCGTAGAGTTTGGTGTCGCCTTCCGATGGACCAGAGATGAGAAGCGGGGTTCTCGCCTCATCAATTAAAATGGAGTCAACTTCATCGACGATACAGAAGTGGTGTTCTCGCTGAACATAATCATTAAGATCGAACTTCATATTGTCGCGGAGATAATCGAAAGCAAATTCGTTATTAGTTCCGTAAGTGATGTCTGCCTGGTAGGCGGCCTTACGTTCTTCGTCATCCATATTGGCCACAATACAACCGACTGTTAAGCCCAGCCATCTGTAGAGTTTTCCCATTTCTTCGGAGTCACGTTGGGCCAGATAATCGTTAACGGTTACCAGGTGAGCACCTCGACCTGTAAGGGCGTTAAGGTAAAGGGGAAGAGTCGCCGTGAGAGTTTTACATTCCCCGGTTTTCATCTCTGAGATTTTTCACTGATGGAGCGTGATACCGCCCATAAG
>JAEYUK010000313.1 GCA_023432655.1 Pseudomonadota bacterium
TTTATGGGCAAACGAAAATTTCCGAAAGACATCGTCACCGTTTAGAAGTGAATAACGAATATGTTGACCGATTAACTGATAAAGGTCTGGTTGTTTCAGGCAAAAATAAAGCACTTAACTTAGTGGAGGTTATCGAACTTGAAGATCACCCACACTTTATTGCCTGCCAGTACCACCCTGAATTTAAATCGCGTCCATTTAAACCACATCCGCTCTTTGTTTCTTTTGTTAAAGCAAGTGCGAATTTATAAGGAAAAATTATGAATAAAATGGATTTTTACATTGGCCCCTGTGTTCTTGAAAGCCAGGAACTTGCCACACAGATTGCAGAAACGTTAGTTCGTGATCTTGAACCCTTTAAGAATGAAATCAATCTTCACTTTAAGGGGAGTTTTGATAAGGCGAACCGTTCTTCTTTTACAAGTTACCGGGGACCTGGGATTGATGAAGGGCTTAAGATGTTAGAAACCATCAATAAACAGTTTGGGCTTCCAACTCTGACTGATTTTCACACTCCTGATCAAGCAGAAGTGGTCGCAAAGTCGGTAAGTGTTCTTCAGGTGCCTGCTTTCCTTTGCCGTCAGACGGATATGATCTTTGCTGGGGCAGAAGCGTGTAAAAAATATGACCGCGAGCTTAAAGTAAAAAAAGGTCAGTTCTTGTCTCCTGAGGAAACAAAGAACATTGTAGATAAGGCGTCTCATTTCCTTCCTAAAAGCAAAATTATCCTGACAGAACGTGGTTCTTCTTTTGGATATAATAACCTGGTTGTTGATATGGCATCATTCCAGATTATGAAATCATTTGGAGTGCGTGCTATTCACGATGCTACTCACTGTGTGCAGCGTCCGGGAGGTCTTGGAACAGCGACAGGTGGTAAGCGCGAGCAGATTTTAGTTCTTGCCCGTGCGGCAGTCGCAGCTGGGGCCGATGGTATTTTTATGGAGTGCCATCCAAATCCTGATAAAGCACTCTCTGATGCTGCTACGGCACTTCCCCTGAACCAGGTCAAAACGATCGTTGAGCAACTTCTTAAAATTCGTCGAGCGGTGGTAGAATGAGTTTAAAAGATACATCCAAAAAATTTGAAGATAAGTTAAAGAAGATTAAGGTCGTGGTTTTTGATCTTGATGGCATTCTAACTGATGCCCATGTCTGGTGGGAGAGTGAAGAAGTTGGTTTTAACCGCGCTTTTAATATCTATGACGGCTACGGCATGAAACTTTTAATGAAGGCCGGAGTCATGGTGGGAGTTATTACCGGTGGAAATAGCGTCTCTGTTCAAAAGAGAACTGAACAACTAGGCGTCGACTTTTGTTATGCAGGCAATGAAGACAAACGCGAAGCTTTTCTTGATGTCATGAAACGCTACAACGTGAGTGCTGAAGAGATTCTTTATATGGGAGATGAGCTTTTTGATATTCCTCTTCTGAAGAAGGCCGGATTCTCTGCAACTGTTCCAAACACTTGTGAAGAAGTTAAACGGATTGTGGACTACGTGACTCAAAGAACCAGCGGTCAAGGCTGTGCCCGTGAAGTCATTGATCTCGTTCGGTACGCCCAAAATATTATACCTGAGATAGGGGACTTCTAGATGCTCGGTAAGAAACTTTATAAAACCTCGATGCTTAATCTTTTTAAGCTAGTGGTTCTTGCCTTATTCATTTTCTTCTTAAATGATTTCTATCTGGATACTTATACCTATGAGAAATTCCAGGCCGTGGGGCGTTTTAAAATTTTAGACGTTTTAAAATACCACTACCGCTATCCCTATGAATTTATCACCTTTATGGTTCTGGTGGTGATCCCTGCCATTTACTATGCTTTCATCAGGGGAGTGCGTTTCCATGAGAAAGGATTTGTTTATAATCGCGGCATGCCGTTTATGAATAAGAGCGTCCTTTATACGGATGTTAAAACTTATAAACTTTTACATCCAAAAAACATCATCAGTATTCATACCCATAAGGGTGATGTTTATGTTGTGGCCGATAACAATGTAGAAAGGGTGATTGCTATCCTAGATCAGCATAATATTCCGGGAGATCTCGCCCGAGATGATTATGCTAACCTCATTACGAACTTCAGAAAGTTCATCATTGTAGTTTTAACATTTACCCTAGTTGTCTTTGTGATTAAAAAATTCGGATTTTTTCCACGCTAAAGGGCAAGACTTTTTGCTTTTTCTAAACGATTCCAGATTCCAAGCCACTCTTCACTAAAGTGGTGGCTTGATCTTTCAGCTAGAATAATATCAAAGCCCTCCTGATCAAAATCTCTCATCTTTTGATAAAGTTCACGGCTCGCAAGCTCAGGAGTCAGAGGTTGTCTCCAAATGGCAGGTCTGGAGAAGCTTGACTTGAGAGCAGATTCAATTTCGCTTTGATGAAGTTTCCAGACAAAATTTTCAGGCACAATCACCAATGGTATTTTAGGCATGTAGTGGTGTTTAAGTTGCCCCGGTGCTACGGGACTTTCGGCGTACACCACTTCAATCTCAATGCCTTTATTCGAAAGAATTTCTTTCAGCATCTTTGCTGTGTAAAATCCGGGACGGAAAATTTCAACGCAGTTGGATTTTACTCCTACCACGGTAGATTCGATACCGATCTGACTTGACCCTCCGTCCATCACAGCAACCGCATTGCCGAATTCTTGTTCCACGTGCTCAGCTGTTGTAGGAGAGGTCTTTCCAAATTTATTTGCCGAAGGGGCGGCGATTCCACCGTCAATCATACTTAGGAGCTTTAAGGTCATCTTATGATTTGGACAGCGCAGACCTACAGAATCAAGACCTGAAGTGATAAGGGAATTAACTTTATTATTCTTTTTCGCAATTAATGTTAGGGGACCCGGCCAGCAGCTTGAGGCCAGTGCTTCATGGACTGGGGTCCATTCCGAGGTGAGGGCCCGGGCCTTCTCTATGCTATCAATATGAACAATTAAAGGATCAAAAAATGGACGCTCTTTGGTGGAGAATATTCTTCTTAGTCCTTCTTCGGAATAAATCCATCCGCCTAGTCCATAAACTGTTTCAGTTGGAATGGCGACGACTTCTCCTTCTAGGAGTAGGTCTCGGGCCTTTTCTGGGTCAATGCGTTTCAATGTTACTCACTTATGATGTTGGCAGGCATTCGGGAGCCAGTACTTCTTTTGAAATTATCAATAACTCCCAAACCTCGGAATTGTCCAGAAGAAAAGCTGGTGGTGAAGCTCGTTCCCATGCCGGTTTTCGCCTGAAGCCTTCCATGAA
>JAEYUK010000327.1 GCA_023432655.1 Pseudomonadota bacterium
AAAGAGTGCAAGAACGGGCCCGGTATAAGCGATTAATTGATTATATTCACTCTCAAGGGATGACGGTTGGAATTCGCCCCATCTTTTTTGTAGTGGGACCGAATGGTGAATTCCCTTATCGCGAAACCCAGCCTGATGGTTCGGTCATCACCTGGTGGCACGGAAATATTCAACCAAGAGATGTGAACCGCTGGTTTGAATCCTTTAAACAATTTCATGATATCTATCTTTTAATCGCGAAGCTTAATAAGGTAGAAGAATACACGATTGGAGCTGAACTCTATTCAATGACAGTTGGAATTGAAGATCAATGGCAGGAATATCCTTTTGGCTTTCCTGGAAAATGGCTGCAACTTCTTCGCTACACTCGCTCAAAATTAAATGCCAATACCCGGATCATGTACGACATTAACTTTACTGATGATAGGGCCTCAACAAACGGTGAACTCAATGCTCTTGGTGGAGAACTTGAGCGCTGGCGTTACCGCCTGGTTGATCTGGCAGAACCAACCAATCCCGAAGAAAGAGAAATCTGGCAAGATCTTGTCACTTTCTGGAATGAACTCGATGCAATCGGTATTGATATCTATAGAAGTCTCGCTTCTAAAACCGATCGCATTCCCCTCGTTTACGCTGACCTCGTTTCTCTATTGAGAGTGCGTGCTGATGAGTACGCCGGTCAGATGGACGTAACTCTCGCTGAAATTTCAAGCGTCACTGAAAAAGAACAAGTGATGATTTTTAAAGAAGTTGGCTTTAGAAGTATCACCAATGGTTTTATTAATCCTTTCGACTATGAAGACGGTCAGGGAACATATAATGAAGCTCATCAAGCTGCGGCCTATGAAGCTCTTTATTTAAGTTTCTGGGAGCCAGGATTCCCTTGGTTTAAAGGCGCAAGCTTCTGGGACGTCTCTGTTTACCCGAATAGAAATCGAGGTATCGGCGATACCGGATTCAGCCCAGCAGGGAAACCTCTTACGATGAAAGTCCTGAAGAAAATTTTTAGTCACGAGTAAAAAAAAGGCCGGATTAATCCGGCCTATTTTTTTAGTTATTACCGAATTTCAACTGAGAATCGAGTAAGACTTTATTGATCGTCGCAATTCCCATTCCGATCTTCTTCATAAAAGATGTGTTGTTTTGAACAAAGTGATAGTTAGGGTGCTTAGACCAAATTTCTTGAAGTTTTTTATCGAGTTTAGTCGCTTGTGCTGCATTTTCAGTCCGAAAAGGATTGTTACTGGTTATGGCGTGCCCAGATGCTGCAGAAGTTTGAAAAAAAATCACGGCATGGTATTCAGCAAATTCTTTTTCGTAGCTGGTATTCAAGGTACGAAAATAATCCTCTTCCGTATCCGGCCAATAGGCCAGTCCGTCAAGGCTACCTCTATCGCATAAGAGTAAGCTTCCCTGTGCAAGACTGGTAAAAGACTCTTCAAGAGTTTTTTGCATTTTATAAATAGCGATCTGAGAGAGTTTTACTTTCGCTGAATCTGTATGATTCCTCTTCAATCCCGCACTAAACATGAGGCTTGCCGCTTCAGGAACAACATTTAATTGATCTATGTATTCACGTTGAAATAAATCAAGCGCCGTGGTTTTTCCACCACCAGGCCCCCCTGTGACAACAATCTTTAATGGTTTTTTATTCATGTCTTTCCCCTGGATACGCCTACTATTCTCTATCAGCTAAGGGAATTTTGCCAGCGAGAAGGAGGGAGAATTGAGAAGTAAAGATGTCGGATTCCAGTTTACTGTACGAACCAGCATGAAGGCCTGGGCTGCTCACGCCAACCGGCAAGGAGTGTATCTAAACGGCATTGGGCCTTTGGATGACCATAATTGGTTCTGCTCGCCTGAGTCGTGTCACAACTATCAAGCTTAGGCTCCACTTGATTACTCACTTGGGCGTAAATTTTAGTTAAATTCAAAGCTGCGTCCATAAATCTCACTGAATCGAATTCAAAAGACCTGGCACAAATGCCCGAATAATAATCGGCCTGTCCCTCAGTCGATGACCAACCATTGCGTGATTTGAGTGGTGGCCCTCCCAGAAGGTGACCAATTTCATGACATAAAAGAAGAGTAAACGCATCTGGAGTCATCAGAGAATGACCCAGCATTCCTCCCCAGACAGAAACCACGATCTCCGAATCATTTTTTTTTATCTCCGCATTTACCCGAGGATTCTGCGGCTCCAGATTAATCACGAGATCCTGACCAGTAGGAAGTTCTCTTAAGATCAGTCCTTCGAATTCTGAAGCTGCTTCCTCGATGCCCTTCATATTAATATTAAGACCCACGAGTCTAGATTTCTGATTGAGAAAAGGGGCCTCAGGCAGACAAGCTGCCTGAGCACCCATTGAAGAAAAGAGTAAACCTATCAAAAGGTTTTTCACTTCACAGTCCCAAAATTTAAGATGCTGTTGAAGGATTTCCCATCCATAGTTCTGACGTAAATCAGAGGTTCCTTAGATTTTAGTCCTGAAACATCCAGCTTCACCGGGAATGAAACCGGAATCATTTTCATTGGACAAAAATCAGAAACCTGCTTCATGATTGGAAGGATAGATAGAGTATCTTTTCCATTACTAATC
>JAEYUK010000343.1 GCA_023432655.1 Pseudomonadota bacterium
GTCTTTTGGAAGTGTTTCATACAAGGAATCAAATGAACCCAGATCACTCCAGCCAATATCGGCGGGAACGACGTTATCGAGTTTTGATTTTTCCATGACAGCATAATCAATACTTTCTGAGCGAATGGCCTTCATATCATCCATTTGAAGACGAATCCCTTGCTCACGTCGTGCTTGTTTAAAGGTCTTTAAGCTTTGCTCATAAATTTCTGGTTCAAATTTTTTAAGTTCTTCGAGGTAAACTTTTGCTTTAAAGCAGAACATACCGCTGTTCCAATAATAGTTACCGGATTTTAAATAGCTCTCGGCGGTAGCGAGATCCGGCTTCTCTTTAAAAGACTTAACTTCGATGCCATCGGCTTCAATATAGCCATAACCAGTTTCCGCGTGATTTGGTTTAATTCCAAATGTCACAAGACGGTTTTGGCCTGCAAGTTCTTGGGCTTTTCTAATGGCCTCTTCATAAGCTTCTTGCTTTTCAATCAAATGATCGGAAGGAACGATGAGTAGGATCTCTTCCGGATCAGCTGCCAGCGCTGCCATGGCAATCGCTGGAGCAGTATTGCGGCCAATCGGTTCTAGAATGAAAGTGCTCTTGGTTGGTAACTTTAGCTCATCTAGTTGATCAAGACCCATGAAATACTGTTCTTGATTAATGACAACGCAAAAAGAGTCAGCAACCTGGTGGTTTCTTTTTACGGTTTTTTGAAAAAGAGATTCATCTTGAAAGAGTTTAACAAATTGCTTTGGGTAAAGAGTTCTGGAAACTGGCCATAATCTGGTACCCGATCCGCCACAGAGGATAACAATTTGCATATTCAATACTCCTATTAAATTCCAAGAATGAGAGAAGCCGTCGTGAAATAGATCAAAAGACCAGTAATATCGACGATCGTTGTAATCGCGGGACTTGCCACCACGGCCGGGTCACCACCAAGTTTTCTAACAATTAAAGGCAGACCTGAACCAATAACAGCTGAGGTCATAACCTGAATGGAAATCGCTAAAGCAATGACTCCTCCGATGTGCTCCATGGTAAAGCCTTTAGGCAAAAGAGCATGAAACGAAAGGAAAGCAATTTTAAAGTAGGTTAGAGTCGCCACACAGATAGAAAGCATGAAAGAGATTTTGATTTCTTTCCAAAGAATCTTCGTCCAATCACCATCTTCAATTTCACCAAGCGAGAGAGCGCGGATCACTACCGTCGCTGCTTGGGAGCCGGTATTACCGCCGGTGGCCGCCATCATGGGCATATACATGGCGAGGATGAGAAAGCTTTCCAGCATCGATTGGTATTCATTAATGATCATGCCGGATAAAATTCCGATCGCCGCAAGAGAGACTAACCATACCACACGTTTTTTAAAATGCTGGATGGCGGAAGTGGACATATAGTCCTCATCATCCTCTGAGGGCATGATCCCCATGAACTTTTCTAAATCTTCTGTTTCTTCCCGGCGGATAATGTCGATGGCTTCTTCGTGAGAAACAATCCCCACTAACTGGTGAAGAGAGTTAAGTACCGGAAGGGCCACGAGGTCATACTTTTCAATTTTTTGAGCAACTGATTCGCGGTCCTCATTAACTTCCGCATGAACGTAGAATTCATTTAAGAGTTCAGTGACTTTCACTTTAGGGTCACTCATGACCAGATCTTTAAGAGTCACAAGACCTTTCATGACCATCGAGTGATCTACCACATAGATGTAATAGATCATGTCCTTTGAAGGCGCATCTTTTCGGATTTTAGCGAGGGACTCCGAAGCCGTCATATCGGCAAAGATCGTCGCAAAATCGGTATTCATAATACCACCCGCCGTTTCCGGAGGGTAAGCAGATAGAATGATAACGTCTTCTCTTACTCGCTTGTCGAGATAAGGAAGTAGTTCAATTTGTTCTTCCTTAGTCAGTTCCTGATACAAGTCAGCACGGATGTCGGAAAACATCTGACCAAAAATAAGCGCAAAGGTACGACGATCAAGAGCATGGAAAAGTTTTAGCTGGAGCTCTAAGGTAAAGTCAGAAAAAATTCGACCCTGATCTTCAATATCAAGTTGTTTAAGATAGTCGATAACCTCTTCCGTGGATTTTTCTTCCATGAATTCGGCAACGTCCATCGTAGGAAGTTCTTCGAACATCTCGACGAGTTCTTCCGTCTTTCCTTGTTCGGAAAGGTCCTGGAGAAGCTCTTGGTTCTCAGATTCTAAAGTCTCTTCTTTTTCGTCGGTCATGCTTTTCCAAGATTACTACAATGCTAGTCATTACTATAAGTTAAAAGAACAACCCTTTGTTATTTTCCTAACCCCTAAAGACATCCTAAATTTTACTGACATTTATCAAGGATAGCCTAAACAGGACGATAAGTTGTTGTAAACTTTTAACTTGTGGACAAATACATAAATGAACTCCGGTGGGATTCCAATAGTTAAATTTATGTTCGATCAGGAGATTAGCGTTTTTAACGAGACGCTAAGCATAAACCCTCCTTACGAAAGCCTCTCCATTCATCGTGCCGATGAATTATTGAGCTATCTCACAACTGTGCCATCGGTACTGATTATCGCTTATCTTAGAAACAAGGAGCATTTTGCTCAGATAGCGACTTTTATGAAGCTCGCTAAACAGATCCCGAAAACCTCTGTCTTTAAGATCGTGGTTTTTAATTTTAGTGGTGACAATACTTTCGCCAAGGCCGTCAGTAAGCTCGGTATTCAAGACCAGATCGAACCGAGAATTAATTCCAAAGGGCTTAAATTCAAAATTGATTTTTGGATGAAGGCCTTAAAGGCCCAGGAACGTGCTTTGCCTCAAAGTACGGGCGCGACTTGGTTAGAAGCACTGTCTTTGGAAGATGATATCTGGATTATAAAAAATGAGCAGGATTGTAAAAAAATCTTGAATCGCTGGCTCATAAAATTGATTGGTCCAGGGCCTTTTGTGGCCCAGTGGAATGAAGTTAAAAGTAACCTCTGGCGATTTGATTTTAAGGAAAACGAAAAGGACATGTACGTTGGCGGAAATGGTGCCTGGTACTTTTCGGGAGAATCAAAACCAGAGTTCGTCTGGAAAGAGAACAGCTGGTTAATAGCCGGTGATAACTTTGAGCTCTTCTATAGGGATGAAGAAAAGACTTATTCTCGTCTTCAGTGCCGTAACAAGATTTTAAAAGTTTGTAAGAACTCTCTCTTTGCTCAATCCAAAGAGTCTATGATTTTAGAGCAGCTTGAAAAACAAGTGGTCTTTAAAATGGATGCGCAAAAACTCAGTGACCTGGAAGGAAAAGGTTCGACGAATCATTTAGAAGAGAATTTAGCTGGTTCCACTGAGAGTACGTCTGCGGGAACTAATTACTGGAAAAATAAAAATAGCTATCAGTCAGAAGAAGGGAAAGGAAACCTTTCGGGGCACATGGATCAGGGAGCTGATCCCATCGACGGCTTTTACCGGGGCCATGAGAAAGGTCCAGGTAAAAATAAAGAAGCTAAGGAAAGGGAGAGACAAGCTTTCGAGGAAGTGTCTCGAGAGAAGTCTCCGCAAGCGGACAGAGACCGTCCAGAGCCGATCGATGGCTTTTACCGAGGCCATGAGAAAGGTCCAGGTAAAAATAAAGAAGCTAAGGAAAGGGAGAGACAAGCTTTCGAGGAAGTATCTCGGGAGAAGGCTCCGCAAGAGGACAGAGACCGTCCAGATCCCATCGATAGCTTTTACCGAGGCCATGAGAAAGGTTCAGAGAAAAACAAAACAGAGAAAGCTCCACATGAAGCAAAAGAACGTCCAGATCCGATCGACGGCTTTTACCGGGGTCATGAGAAAGATCCGGATAAAGACAGAGACGTTAAAGAAACAAAAAGAAAAGTTTTCAATCAAGTAGCTCGTGAGAAGTCTTTAGAAAAAGCTGTAGAGGAAGAAGTAAGCGAAGAAGAAAAAGCTCTGCTTCATAAGCTCGCAAGGGTTCAACATGAAAGACAAGAGAAGGGGACTGATAAGCAACTTGAAAAAGCGGAAGCCATTTTACAGAAAAAGCTCCAAGAGATTCAATCCAAGCCTAAGTTAAAACTTGTCACCCCGCTTACTCCAGAGGAAAAAGACCTCGAAGAAATTAGCCGGGACGCAAAGATTATCTCCCGCATATCTCGAAATAAAGAAAATATTAAGTGCGAACTAGATGATCTCTTTGACGATACGATCATAGTTCGGACCTCCAGTGTGGTGGGCCTAGAGGAAATTCTTAAAATAAACCTACTATTTAATGACTCTGTAAAAAATGTAGAAGTCTCGTTAGAAGGCAATGTTTTGTCAGTAGATGAGGATGGCGAGGGAATGAATTATGTAACCTGCCAGATCGATAAGAAGAACGTAAACGCAGTCAGTGACTTCATGAAACAATTTGAAAATCGTCAGAATAATATCAATCAGTTTTTTAAGCATGCCAAAGGCTTTTAGATGTCGAATAAGTCCTTACTTAAACCTTACCTGGAATCAACTGAAGTACTGATAGTGGATAAAAATCCTAGTTCGAGGAATCGTCTTTTAAAAACTATGTACGACATTGGTAGTAAGAGACATCTTATTCATACCGTAGGAAGTCTGGCCGAAGCTCAAGAAATCATTGCCACCAAAAAAATCGGAATTGTACTTTCTGATTACTTTATTACCGGGGGCTCGGGGTTTGATCTATTTAAAATGTTAAGAGAGCGATCTCCTGACAGTAAGGAGCTGTGTTTAATCCTGGTCACTTCAAACATCTCTCAATCGGCGGTAGCGAAAGCAGCTGAGGAAGACGTGGATTCGTTTATCATTAAGCCCTATACCGTTCAAAGTATTCAAGAAAATCTCATAACCACTCTTACCAATAAAGTATTCCCTTCTGAGTATATTCAAACCATCGAAGAAGGCAAAAGTCTGATGAAAGAAGGGGATTATGATCAAGCAATTAGGGTTTTTACCAAGGCCATGGAGCTTAATTCAAAACCTTCTCTTGCTTTGTTTTATATCGGTCAATGTGAATATTTAAAAATGCGAAGCCTTGAAGCCCAAACATCTTATAAGAAAGGTCTGGAGGTGAGTAACATTCATTATAAATGCTTAGTTGGCCTGTTTGATATCTTTATCCGCGAAGAAAAGTTCACTGAAGCCTATCAGGTGGTAAAAAAGATCGCTAAATACTTTCCGGCCAATCCGGATCGGTTGTCTCAGATTGTCCGCCTGGCAGTTAAGACCGCAAATTTTGATGATATGCAGATGTATTATGAAATCTTCACCACTCTTGATGAGCGCGGAATGGATCTTAAAAACTATATCGGGGCGGGGATGTATATTGCAGGCAAGCACTCATTACTTGCTAACTCCAAAGAGAATGCTTTGAAGTACTTTGATAATGTGGCGGTATCTTGTCCCGAGTTTACGAAGTTTCCTCGGGCGATTATTTCACTCCTCGTACGGAACGGGATGATAGAAGAAGCGGAGAAATATCTGACTCGTTTTCCTGCGGAGAGTAGGTCTGATGCTGACTATTTAGTGAGTGATTTCCTGATTAGTAGCCGTAAAATGGAAGATCATAATTACATCGTGAAACTTGGCCTTGATCTTTATAACAAAAAGATCAGGGATCTGGCGTGCATGGAGGCGCTTCTTTTATC
>JAEYUK010000361.1 GCA_023432655.1 Pseudomonadota bacterium
TAATTGCCTTATATTTTTCTTCGTCAAATCCGAAGGCCAGAACCTTGCCTTCTTTTTCAACGATGGGTCTTTTAATCATCGATGTATTTTTTGTAAGAAATACTTTTTTATCTTTTTCACTCAAAGCTTCAAACTCATCTTTAAGTTTTTTATAAGTCACACCTTTATTGTTCACTGGAAGTCCTCCGAAAGCTTCGCCCCAACGTTCAATATCTTTCACAGTAGGTGGAGTTTTTTTAAAATCAATAAACTCAAAGTCCAACTTTTTCTTTTCCAAGTAGGTCCGGGCTTTTTTAACGGTGTCACAATTAGGTATGCCATACACTTTTATCATAGGTGTCCTGAATTTAGATGTTAGTTATTAATTAAGAATATCGAGAAACAGTTTTTAGAATCGTATCGAGTTCAACCGGCTTACTGAGAAAAGCTGTGATATTAAAATTTTTCATCTTCTCTTTGGCATTGGCCTCGGCCGACATGACCACAGTAGGAATCTGGGCCCAGAGAGGATTTTTTAATTGCTCAGTTCGAAAAGTATAACCATCCATAACCGGCATCATCAGATCAATAAGGATCAGATCCGGACGCCCCTGTTGCTCGAGAAATTTGAGTCCTTCAAGCCCGTTGACTGCTGAGGAGACTGCATAACCTTCGCTCTCAAGAAGTTCGACTAGAAGCTCTCTGATCGATGTGTCATCTTCTACAACAAGGATATTTTTGGTCATTGAAGGGCTTTACCTTAAAAAAAGTCAATAACATGCGTTCCATAGAACAGCAGAGTAACCTATGGAATTATCGCACATTTTAAGATTGAAGTTGAGAATTAATTCGCCAAAAAATGTACACAAAAAGAGCCCCAATCTTAAGATAATTTGCGGTACCTTTTCTAAGGGTCTGTAACAAATTTAATATAAAGAACTTCTTAATTATTTACTTACCTTCAAAAGATCCTTCCAGGAAGTCGTAAAATGCCGACTTTTATAGTCGGCGATCGTTTTCCATTCATGGTGAAGGCCACAAGCAGCGCTTTTGATGGTATAGGCCCCGTATTTCTTATTAATCATATCTATCACAGTATTTAGCTTTTCATTGTCATCCGCGGAGGAGTTGAACAGATCCAATTGATTCTCATTCTGAGGCACAATGTGCTGGAGTAAAACTCCTGCTTTTTTATAAGCAAAACCAGGTCGATACATTTCATCAAGAATCTGTTGAGTAGCACTGATAATTTTTAAAGAATCACAAGTGCCGCTACTAAAAGTCACATGACCTTCACCAAAATACTGAGGCCCATCGAGAAAAGGATTAGTGTGAATGTAAGCGTGAACACTGTAGCAAACAGAATTTTGCCTTCGTAGCTTTAAACTGGCATGAGTCGCAAAACTTGCCAGCGCTTCCTGGAGCGACTTTTTATCATAGACATTAATGCCGAAGCTCCGCGAAGTTCCAGTATTCTTTTTATCCTGAACTTCCTCCATGGGAAGGCAGCTGATCCCTTTAAGCTCCTCCTGGATTTGCCGCCCCGTCTTCGTGAGAAGCTTCTGAATGAGTTTGTGGTCGGGAAAAATTTTAAATTCATAAGCGGTTTTAATTCCAAGCATATTGAGTTTAATCGCCGAGCGGTGACCGATCCCCCAAAGATCTTTTACCGGGAAGTTTTTCAATACTTCATTTATCTCCTCCTCTCTTGTCATGACCCAGACTCCCTGGTTTTTCTTCGCCATTTTGTTGGCAACCTTTGAGAGAACTTTAGTCGTAGATATTCCTACTCCTACCGGGATGCCCGTCTGCTGCAATACTTCTTGCCTGATTTTTTTTCCGTATTCCATAAAGTCGTAGTGATCAAACCCATCAAACTGGAGGAAGGCTTCATCGACTGAATAAATTTCAAGCAGAGGTCCAAACTCTCGAAGGACACTCATCACTCTTTTAGACATGTCATCATAGAGAGTGTAATTCGAAGAAAAAACCGCAACATTATATTTTTTTATTCGGTCTTTTATTTGAAAATAAGGCTCACACATCTGTCCGAATCCAATCGCCTTGGCCTCTTTAGTAAAGGCAATCGCACAGCCATCATTATTAGAAAGAACAATCACTGGCCGGTTACGAGTTTCCGGATGAAAGACTCGTTCACAAGAGCAATAAAAGGAATTGCAGTCTACCAAAGCAAAATACCTCAACGTCTGAACTCCCTGAGTAAAGTAGTTACGACTCCCCAAACGAAGTCGCCCGTCTCCGGATCAGAGTTCTTAAAGCGCTCCTTGGAAAACTTCTGCAGGGTGAATTCATTATTTAAGACCAGTAAAACTAATTGCCCTTCACCTGGTCTAAGAGAGCGGTCGATCAGAAGCTTATCTTCTTTTTTAATACCCAAGGAAGGCGCATCAGCTGCGGCCTCAATAATAAAGAGAGAGGGTTTATTGCGCAGATAGCGCTCATCGAGTGATAAAGGCTTTTCAGCGAATTCAGCACAAGGGGATTGAAAACCGGTCATGTCATAAGTAGAACTCATGACCTGATTATACGTACATTTTCCGTAGTTTTCAATGGGGACAAATATTCCCTATAGAATCGGGACTATAGGCGGCAACGGCCTGTCAGAGTAGTACTTCCTTCTTCCCATTCGGCTTCAATATTGGACGGGGAATGAATAAGTACAGTGAGTTTGGTTTTACTGGCTTCGAAGACTAAAGGCACGGCCCCTTCTTCTACTTCCATATGAAAAGCATTGGCCACAGGTGAGCCACTCAGCTGGTAATTTCCATTTACGCAGCGGAGATTCACGGCCTTTTTACCCAGTTGGCAGTCAAGCTTTTGAGGACTATCAGTTATTCCATAGACCACGCATGGGCGTGCCCAAGAGCTAAAGGAAAAACTAATCAAGAATACTAGAAGTAGGGCCTTCATTCATTACCTTCGATTAAATAGATCTTCCGATCAAACTTAAAAATTCCGAACGAAGTTTAGAGTCTTCCTGAAACTTACCAGACAAAGCAGAAGTCATCATGGAAGCATTGGCCTTCTTGGCCCCACGACAGGTAAGACAGCCATGTGAACCTTCGATAACCACCATCACACCAGCAGGTTTTAACTCCTCGCGGATAGCATTCATAATATTATAACACATACGTTCCTGAAGTTGTGGACGTTGCGCGTGCATATCGACAATGTGGGCAAGCTTAGAAAGTCCTACCACTCTTGAATCCTGACCATGAGTGGTATCAGGGAGATAGCCCACATGGGCCTTCCCAATAAAGGGGAAGAAGTGATGGCTGCATAAAGACGTATAATCTATGTCTTTTAGAATAATAACTTCATTATAATTTTCTGCGGGAAAGGTGGTTGAAAATATTTCTTTTTGATTGGTGCCAAGACCTGCACAAATCTCCAATAAAGCACGTGCCATGCGATTAGGACTTCCCACAAGATTTTTATCCTCAAGATCAAGTTCAGGAAAGGCCATTTTTAAACCTTTCAGAACCTTATCATAACCATCCGCCATGACTTCGCGGGCAGCATTGAGTTCCAGGGCACGTTTCTTATAGAGCTTTAATTCGTGATCCAGAAGTTTTTCAGCATCTTCAGCAGAAGCTAGTTTACGTGCAAGGTCTTTGTTAAATGATGATTCAAATGGCATGGGACAACCTCAAATAAATTGGTATGACCCACCATACACTAATCCCAGGATTTTTAAAACCCAGGTTGTCTAAACTCCCCCATTTTTACCTGATTTCATAAAAAAAAGACCGTCCATGATCACTGCTGGACCTTTGAAATGAATCGCCGGTCCTGTCTGTGAGGGGAAGCCGAGTGACAGCTTCCAGGGCGGTCTTTTTTAAAAGAAGGCCATCCTACGACGGCCTTCTCTTCTTGTTCGGTTTGTAATGAAACAAAATTACTGTGCCCATTTGGCGTCCTTGAAAGTCTACTCCTGTAAACCTTGGTCAAACGTCTTTACGGACCTAGTCTTCCGAACACCACCATTTTAACAAATGAGGTCCAGGCTCGCCTCTAAATCTTTTAGCAAGAAGCGTGAGTGAACCAGTTCGATTCAGATATGGTGCTCTCGGAAATGAGGAGGAAATATGGGAAAATAAAAGAAGGAAAAGGAGTATAGAATGAAGAAATTGAAGATCTTTTTAACCTTATTATTCGTCGTCTCTTCTTCACTAAACCTCTTCACTCAAAAAGAAGGGGAAATGAGACCACCGATTGATGGCACCGAAGAAACTGAAGAGCTTGCGGCCTAGAAATTTCCTGGGGCACACTGAAGAACAACCAGACCAAGTGAGCGCCACATATCCACCACTTTTTGACGATCATCTAAAACAAAAAGAACTCCATACTTATCCTTAATCTTTTGCCGATAAATTTCTTCTTTGATGATATTATCCGGCCGCATGTCGAAAGCTTTTCTCATGAAAAGGAAATGATAAGGAATCTCGAATCTCTGGAGCCATTCGATAGTTTGTTCTCTTAACTCATCTGTCCGTCCTGAAACTATGTTGATATAGCGATCACTTGCAAAACGGACAATAATCTCACGGCACCAGAGGTGAAGCTCATCGGTCTCGATGGTCTTGTTAAAACTCTTCCAATCTTTTCTCTTTCCTTCCAGATGCTTTAATCTGATTCGAATATCAGCAAGAGTACCATCTAAATCAACGATGATAGCTTTCATAGTCTGTCTTGGTTATCATACTGAATCGACGGCAACCGTTGGAAAGGGTTTCTTCTCAAGAGAAATTCTCGAAGCTTTGGAAGAAACCGGGAAACTTGAGGAACAAGTTCAGCGATGGGCCAAACACCCACATCGTGTCCTGGCCGTTCAGCATATTTTAGAATGATTTGGGCAATGACATCAGCATCATAAATGGGTGGCCGGTAAAGAGGTCGCTCTATGCTATCGGTAAACCGATCATAAGGAGTGTCGAGGGCTTCAGGCATAATAAGACATAAGGCCAAAGGTAATTTTTGAAGAGCAAGTTCTTTTCGTAAACAGTGGGAATAAGCGATGACCGCCTGTTTAGATGAAACGTAGAGGCTTTGTATAGGAGAACTCACATGAGAAAGTCCATTCCCTACATTCATTATCACCCCGCCTTCTTCGCACATTAAAGACAATGCAATTTTACAACCATTTACAATACCCCAAAAGTATCCATCAAATATTTTCTTAAATTCGCTTGTAATAGAAGTCATCTCAGGATCGATAGGAACAACGCCCACATTATTAATAAAAGTATTAATACAACCGAATGTTCGAATGCAGGAATCAGCGGCAAAGGCCAATTGATCATATTCTGAAACTTCGGCTACGGCATAGGCAGTTTCGTAACCTTTACTTCTAAGATCCATCTGGATTTCTTCGAGATCTTCTTCAATCACATCAACCATAAAGACTTTTGCCCCTTGCTCCACTGCCCGATGAATGGTGGCCAGCCCTATTCCACTGGTTGCGGCCGTTATAAAGATTACTTGTTCCGAAAGAGGTTTGAGTTTTAAAGACATGACGAGCCTCCGATTTATTGATTGTGATCAACTTGATTAGAGCAGAAAACTTAAGTTCAAATTGAGTCAGGCTTTGCGCATGGACACTTTATTGTTTAGCCCATTTGAAATTTACTTACGTGCCATGGCCAATTATAAAATCGAAAAATCAAATGAAGAATGGAAGATCTCGAGGGAGGAATTTAAAAGAAGGTTCCAGCAGAATTTTCTTAATCCGCGTTTTAATCCGCATCAAGAAAAGCTTGATCAGTTAGAGGAAATTGCCTGGGATAACTACATCAATAGTCGCAAAGCACCTCTTACCTCAAGAGCGGGTGAAGAGTTTTCCGATCCGAATTATGAATTAAGTGATGAATGGAAAAAAACAAAAAACATGATCGCGAAGGCCCAAAGTGAATATGAGGACCCTGATAGATCTTCGCGGGTGCTGCTTATTTGCGGTTCAGATAGAAATGATCATACATGCCCCGGAGAAATTTCCAAATCCTATCGTCTCATGAAGCATGCGGAAGAAAATCTAAAGCGTCTAAATCTGAATGTTGAAACACTCAATCTATCTAAGATGACTTCAGAATATGGAAAGATAATTTATCCTTGTAAAGGTTGCGTATCAACGGCCATGCCATTATGCCACTGGCCCTGCTCCTGTTATCCTAATCACTCTTTGAACCAGGTAAACGACTGGATGAATGAAATATACCCGATGTGGGTCAGGGCCCATGGAATAATGATTATCACTCCGGTTTACTGGCATGGCCCACCGAGTGCACTAAAGCTAATGATTGATCGACTAGTCTGTGCAGATGGAGGAAATCCAGACCCAACCAGTACTCAGGGTAAAAATGTAAAACTTGCCAAAGATTTGGAACTAAATGATTGGGAGTTTCCAAGGCACCTGAGCGGCAGAGTGTATTCTGTGGTTGTTCATGGAGACGCACAGGGAGTGGATGAACTAAAAAATTCACTAAGTTCCTGGTTAAGTGAAATGATGCTCATCCCCGCCGGCCAATTGGGACATCTCTCACGATATATTGGCTACTATCAGAGCTATGCTGAATCACACGAATCACTCAATAAAGATGCCATCTGGGAAGAGCTCACCACAGCATGCCAGTCCCTTGCCCTTAGTATCGAGGCGAAACGAACACAGAAACTTGAATCTTTTACACCTCACTTAAAAGAGACGCGACCCAAATAAACTCACAAATGATGGAGACTTTCCTTATCAAGTTTTTTCCGAGGAGACTATCCCCCCGGAATTTCATCTGGCACCAATAATTAGAAAATTTTTTTCGATTTTTTTTCACTCCTGAATTCTCATACTAAAATCACCAACTATCTTCAATCTCCCTTAATAAAAACTTAATATCCCATTTAATAACTGATTCAGTAATAGCGTTATAATTATGAAACTCAGAGTCTTTAGTCAGGCATCATTAAAGTTTCGCTGAATCTATCGGCCGTAAGGGGTTGATGATGCCATTTCATTATGTTTAACATAGTCACACATCTTAAGAATGTCTGAAGGAATGACGGCAAAGTTAATCACTTCGGAAACAAACTAAGGAAGGTATGATGACTAAGACTTTTTCAATGCTATTTACATTTTTATTTTTAGTTTCTTGCGGAAAAGGCGGCGGCGGTGGAAGCAGTTCAGGTAGTGCTGCGGAGTTAAATGAATCAGAACTCACGACCTCGACGGTAGCTCCTGTACAAGCACAAACTTTCGACATCAAAGCAAACCTTATCGATTTCAATGCCGACCACGAAGCGAAAGTGTATGAAGCTTTTGACATCATAAAAAGAGTTGTAGCCACGGATGAATTCAAGAAGAAAGTTTTAAATAAAAAGTACAATGGAAAGAAAACCTATGTTGATAACAATGGTCTAAGCAATGCTCAAATCTATAAGAAAATCCTGGAAGCTTCTGAGAAACTAACTCCGGGAAACAACAATACTATGGATTTATCTTTGGCCACGTATTTCACCAATGATCCAGTAATTGGTTATACTATGCCCAACATTAAAACGATTTATATGAATAGAAGATATTTAAATAATTTCCAACCAAACGAAGTGGCAATGAATGTCTTCCATGAATGGCTACACAAGATTGGATTCAAACACTCTTATGAAAACAACAGCGCACGCCCTCACTCCGTTCCCTATGCAGTTGGTTATATCATGAGAGAACTAGCGAAAAAGTATTAAAACTAAATACCAGATTCTCTAACAGGAAGTTAATGAATCAATGTTCACAATGTTTATGGATGCCAAGGAAGGTAAGTTTATGGCCGGAGGATTTTCAATAGTTCTCAGTCTGATGTTGCTCGTCTCGTGCCAGTCAATTCGCTCAACTCGTTCCCCTCAAAAGGAGCAAGAAAAGAAGAACGAAAAACTGGAAACGGGGCGGGCCATTTCCTCGCAAAAACAAGAAATTCCTGATTTAGCATTAACCTGGGATGCCCAACTCCATTTCGTTAATTTCACTACCGAACAGGAAGAGAAAGTTCGCCAGGCAGTGGATATACTAAAAAAAGTTATCGCCTCGAAAGCATTTAAAGATCGTCTTTTAAACTTCACTTACCGCGGAAAAAAGCAATTCGTTGATAGTGCCGGCCGAAGTAATGAGGAAATCTACCAGATGATTTTAGAAGGTGCCGAGAGAATCGGGAACACCACCAAAAATAATATGATGGATGTGGAATTAGAACTCTATCATCAGGCCACTAAAACCATCGGCTATACCTACCCAAATACAGTTCGCATCTGGATGAACAAAAAATACTTCAATCGTTATACTCCACTAAAAGTGGCCGACAATCTCATGCATGAATGGATGCATAAACTGGGATTTAGTCATGAAATTTCATGGTCACGTGACCGGGATTATTCAGTTCCCTATGCTGTTGGCTACCTCATCGAAGAGCTTGCACCCACACTGTAAAAGTATTTCGCTCGAGTTTTTTGGGGCCTCCTATCTTTAGAGAAATTATATTTCTCCCTCCTCTTCTGAGTGACAAAATCACCCTGTAAACAAGGAGGTTCTGATGCAAGTTTCTGAAGTAATGCATAAGGGTGTCAGCACAGTTCAAATTTCCGACACTATAAAAAAAGTCGCTGCTCTCATGAAAAGAGAAGACATCGGAGCAGTCCCGGTTTTTAAAAATGAAAGACCAGTAGGATTTGTCACGGATAGAGACATCGTTGTCTCCTGTGTGGCCAATGGCCATGAATCTACAGAACCTATCTCTCTTGCCATGACATCAGAAATCTTCTCCATTCAAGAAAATGATGAACTAGCTCTTGCCGCTAAAATTATGCGTGAGAAACAAATCTCCCGACTCTTAGTTGTTGATGAAAACGAAACACCTGTAGGAATGTTGTCTCTACAAGACATTACTAAACATCCGGATCGGAATGTAGATGCCGTTGATACTCTAACTGAAATTAAAAGATAATCTCATGGAGGAATTTATGAAAAAACTATTGTTTTTAACTCTGTCCACTTTATTGGCCCTACCTGCGATTGGTGGAACACCTACCACCAAAACTTCCTCTCAGGTTCACGACACTCGGGGAGCAGCTCCTGTTATGGGAACAGATTTGGAAATGAATTCAGAATTAAGTCGGGATGATGAAATGATTGAAGCCCAGGAAGAAGATTATTTTGATGACATGGAACGAAACCAAGACCAAGAACGTATGGAAGATAATTACTATTCAGAAAGTGATGAAGTCGAAGATATGATTGATTACCGAGACCGCACAAGAACTAATCGGGAAAGAAAGGCCATCAATACCGGTTCAGATGCATCTGACGACCAGTAGTCATAATAATCCGGGGAATCTTATTCCCCGGATTACTATCATCATTTATTAGTATGTTTTGGGACCGGGCCAGGTAATCAGAAATTTTTTCGCCAGATATAAACGAATCTCAGATACGGAAGGTCCAACAATTTTGATAATCTCCTTTAACTCTTCTGCTCGGACATTGAGTTCACCGCACCAGTAATTAAGATCCCAACTCTCTTTAACATCAATTCTAAGTTCCTGATGACGCAACTTGATTTCATTGTTCATAGAGTTCTCCCTAGTTGCCCCTGTTCTAGTCCTTACTATGAGCACTCGTAAATCAAGAGAAACTAAATTCGGCCAGGCCTTAATGCTGTTTACGGTTAATAGATGTCAAAATAGTAATGGATAAGGAGGTTTTATGAAAAAACTCTATCCCATTCCCATGATAGGAATCCTTATGTCATCCTTCGTTTTGGCCAATGGAGATATTCGCACACTTGAAGAAAGGCCTGTTCCTGACCGCACTGAAAGAACCAGGGAGAAAATGCGTGGAAATCCTCGAAATTCCAGTTTTCCTGGAAGTTTCGGGCAAATCCACCCTCAAACTGAAACTCAGGAACGTCAGGAAGAAAAGGCCCAATGGTTGGATGAATTAAGGGACGACACGTATTGGGATTCTGGAAATAGCAAAACGACTAATGAAAAAGAGAAATATGGGCCTTAAACGACTTTAACTTGGGACCCATTAAACTCAACAACTTGGCCGGATCTAATTTTGCAACGCTTACGGAGTTCAACTTCTCCGTCTACTTTTACCTGACCATCAGCAATCATATGCTTAGCATCGGCACCCGAACCGGTTAATCCTGTAATTTTCATTAGATCACAAAGAGGGATAAACTCAGATCCTGCAAGGCTAAATTCTTTCATGGGCTTCCTTAATTTTAGAAGCTTTTTACACTAAAAATGGAAGCGGTTCAATAATTTTCATGAACTTTGATTGGGTCCTTTTAGAACCCAATCAATGTTTATTACTTACCGGGAGATAGTCACTCTTACAGGCATCCTTACTTTCGAAACTCTTTTACTTAGGTCTCGAGAAATATCTCTATAACCTCTTTTAACTGCCGTCTTGATACCATTAACATTTTTTCTTAAGGCCCTTTTGGCCGCGAATTTTTTCCAAGAAAACATCTCTTCCTCCTTTGAAAAATGATCGGCCATCAACATATCCAAAATCAAAACAACTGGTCCAAGGAAAAACTTTTTCACTCAAGCACCCTTTGGATAGACTTCAGTTACTACTTTTTGAAATAAAAGCTTCAATAGATACGGGGCTTCATTATGAAAAGGATCATCATAGGATTAAGTATCATTTTTTTTCACTACTCCGCCTACCCACTAGGAGATAGCAGCATTCTTCCTGCTTCCACAGACGCCTTGACCGGCACTGCCAGAAGCATCAATCAATTAACCCCGGAAGAAATAGAGAAAGAAAGAATTGGCCCTCAGGAAATGCAAGAGAAGATTTACCAAGAGGACCTAAAGAGAGAAAAAGAAAGAGAAGAGAAACTCAGGAGAAAAGAATCCCAAAGCCCTACTTCCGACGGGCCGATTTAATCAACACTGTATCCATTGGTACATTACCATGGGGACCGATGTTTCCTGTTTTTACCGCTTTGATACGGTTGATGACATGCATCCCTGAAATGATTTTGCCGAAAACGGCGTAACCGTAACCATTAACTGTGGCTTCTCTAAAATTAAGATAATCATTATCAGCAACATTGATAAAAAACTGTGCCGTTGCAGAATGGGGGTCCCCAGTACGGGCCATGGCCACTGTGCCGACAGAATTCTTTAAACCATTATTGGCCTCGTTTTGAATTGGTTTTTTCGTTTTTTTCTCATTCATCTTGGTGTCAAATCCTCCACCCTGAATCATAAAATTATCAATCACTCGGTGGAAAATCGTCCCGTCATAAAATTTACTGTCTACATAGCTAAGAAAGTTTTTGACGGTGTTTGGCGCTTTTTTCTCTTCCAGTTCAATTTCAAAGGCACCCATCGAAGTTTCAAAAACCACCACAGGGTTTTTAGCGTAAAGAGAAAGCGATAAAAACGTCACCATTAATGAAAAGATCAACTTCATATAGACTCCGGGAATGAATTTAAAATAATTTTAGTAGAAAATTTGAATTTTTACCAGATTTACTTCAATTGGGAGTGAAGGTCGCCATGGTTTCAGGATACAGTTCAATGATCCACGCATAGACATCCAAACTTAATCGAGCTGAGAGGAAAAGTAACATGAAGCCTGCACAACACATCATAACCCGTAATCGCCGGGCATTTTGAAAAATGGGCATAAGAGCACTGGCACCGACAGCTAGTAAAAGAAACCACAAGAGAGAAAATGAAGCTGCCCCAAGGCCTAAGGCCATGCGATTTGTGAGTTCTGGAAATTTAGATGAATAACCGCCAATCAAAACGATTCCATCTAAATAGGCATGAGGATTAATCACACTAAATGAAATCGAACTCATGATCGCCAGGCGAAGACCACTCTTTTCTTTTCCTGAATGAACAGCAAAAGATTTATTATCAAATCGTATCTTATTGAGTCCATAGAGGAGCAAAAAACCGATGCCTAAAAGTCCGACAACAATTTTTAATTGTGGGTATTGGTTAAAAAGAGTTGCTGCACCGATTACTCCTAACATAATCAGGCTGAGGTCGCACAGAAAACAGATGAAGCTCACTACGAGATGGTGGCGTTTCATAAGACCTGACTCTAAAACGAAGAGATTTTGAGGACCCAAGGCAAATATAAGGCTTGCCTGTAAAAGCATCCCTTCAAGATAGATCTTTCCCATAATCCTCCATTGATTTATGAGCATCCTTTTATGGAGAGAACTCTCAACTTACTGTCTTATTAAAACTCCACAAGCAATGGGAAGAGATTGTTCCGCTGTAAAAGGTCCGTAACTTCCAATTCCTGTGGCCAATGGATTAGTGTGCTTGATTCCATGAACCATAACCACTCTCCCTGAAAGATTCAATTCCTCTTCGGGATTAAGTTTAATGATATGATCACGTGGATCTGGGTCTATAGAACGAAGGCCTGCAAGCACCCTACTTAAAGTCGTGCTTCTCCGATAAACAAAATTTCCAGCATTGTTGGAAATTGGTCCGTACTCTATCCCATCGAGCTGCTCAGATAGGTCTGAATCAAGTGGGATAATGATTTTTCCTGCTGCAGGGATAGATTCGGTAATATCAATGATCCCATCATTATTTATGTCAGAAGTATTATCCGGACACTTCGTTCCAGAAAAAATATTTTGCAGATGCTTTACCGCAACCGGAGAGCCATTCACCCGACTTTCTACAAAAAAATCATCACCTTGAATTCTCACTTCAATCGTTCCTGACGTTTGACCGGCAAGCTCAGTATTCAGTGGAGTAAGAATGGCCTTGTAAAATCCTTCATCCGGTTGCTGTTCTACCGTCACTTCGTCAACCTCTGTTGTTTGCGGATCAGTGCTCACTGTGGTTTGGGGTGACCTGTCATTGCTTGCTTTCCCACATGCAGCGAATAAAATGAGACCCCCTAGAGGTAGGGCTATTGATAAGAACTCTTTAAATGTTGAAAACATGAATACTCCTTCGGCACAATCGCAATAAACGAATCAACCAGGAGCAAAGAGGAGGCCAGTAGCTAAAGTATTGATTGCTTTACACAGAACAAAAACCTCCTGACTTAATGGGGTAAAATTCTGCGGTCTATGTGGCAAATTGACTTAACAAGGGCCGTAATGATTTTTATACAAGCTTGGTATTTGATGGGTAAAAAGGAGTCCCTATGAAATCCCTCACTATTCTTCTGCTCTTCATCTCATTTTGTGTTCATGCTCAGGAAGATTTTAAAATAGAAGAAGTGCAGGAGGATTTGTCTTATGAAGAAGTTGCGAATTATCCCGAACCCGCCGCACAAGAACAAGAGGATATGCAGTTCCAGGAAGGTGAAGAAAGGGATTGGGGCCTTGCCAGTGAGGATATGAATGATGAAGACTACCAGGAGTAATTAGTTCATTCCTGTTATGTTATTCATCAGTCCATGCTTTCCTAAAGGAACGTTCTCACCTTTCTTTTTGATGTGAAGTTCATTGTAAATATCGTCAACCCCAGCAAGATTTTCGGCACACTCTTCGGCCAACTTCTTTTGCTCCCGGGTCTCGACGAAACCGAAGAGATGAACAATTCCATTCTTAACTTTAACCTCTATTTCAGAAGCATCGACTAATGAACTTCTATAAAGCGATTCACAAACGTCTTCTTGGATTAAATGATCCGAGCGACGATAATTACGTGGGACATTTTCTCTTTTACTAAAATCCGTCTTAGACTTATTGGAAATAATCTTTTCGCGGCCACGTATGAGTGGATTATCAAAGACATAATGCCGCTCGGAGAACACTTCATCACTATCAAGCGGGACAGTATGATCGCGGGAGAACTCTGACTCACCTGTGACAGAATACCTGTCGTCAGCATTAAGGTTCTCCTTAGAATCCTTGTCATTCGAATAATTATTGGACCTTCCCATAGTCACTTCCTTGTTCTGAATCACGGAGTGAAAGTAGATTAAAAATATCCTTCACCCCTGATATATTTTCAATTTCCAATTCGACAATCTTTTTTTCTGCACGGTCTTTTACTGAGCCTTTAAGGGTTACCAGCCCCTCTTTAACCGTAACTTCGATATCTGTAGCGTCAACATTCCTACTACTTTCAAGCGTCAGGCATACGTCTTCATAAATAGAACTATCAGGTCTCCGATACCCTTTCGGACCTTTTCCGCTGTGTCCTCTATCATGGAATAACTGACTTCCACCGTGACGACGCTCTCCCCTGTCATATCCCTGATTATAATATTGGTCCCAGCCTTTACGGTGATTCCAGTTATAAAGTCTTCCATTTTCAAACGGACTTTCATCCCAACGCCCAGGCCTTACATCTTCAGCAGATCTACGTCCGCGATTTTCTGCACTGACTCCCCCTAAGGTATTGATCGTTTTTCTGCTCATCCCTCTCTCAACTGGTCTATCCTGAATGCGCTCCTCATCTCGTTCGTTAATTCTTCTTCTCATAAAAGTTTCTCCTCAGGTAATGCCCAAATCTTTTTTAGTCACGCCGTCTGGACCTTGCGATGTTCCTTGTGAGCGATTGATAATCAACAACTCATTACGAATATCTTTTACTCCAGCGAGGTCATCGACAACATCTTCAGCAAGTCGCTTCGTTTCACGTGATTCTACTCCTCCTGTTAAATAAACAACACCATCCATAACTCTGACCGCAATGTTTGAGGCATCTATGAATGGATGTCCCATGAGGATCTCGCAAACTTCTTCGAAAATTCTCTCATCACTGCGCCGATAATTCTTCGGTCCAACACCACGGAAGTTCCTGTCTAATCGAAGAGGGCCTCCGCTTATGCCCGACGGATGATAAGAGTCCTCTGAACTATTCATCTTTGTGCTGTCAATCTCCCCAAGCTCAAATGGGTGGTCGGAGTAATCCGGGCCTGCGATCCGTGAGTAATCATCGTTTTCAAACTTTTCAACTAATCGTAAGCGTTTCTTTTTTTGTCTTTCGCTTTTATCAGTGTCCATACTTAACCCCAGAAATTCTGATTTTATTTTGAACATCATCGATACCCGAAATATCTTCCACCAGGTACTCTGCGAGCCGTTTCGCGTGTCGCGACTCCACTTCTCCGGTGAGGTAGAGACATCGACCCTTAACAGAGACACAAATCTCAGAAGCATCCAGTTCACGGTTCTGACTTAAAAGCTCCGAGGCTTCTTCTTCAATCCGCGACTGTGAGCGCTGGTAGCCTTTTGGGCCACGCCCGTAATACCCCTCACGGGAAGACTCGGAACGGATATCATCAGTCCAACGGTTTTTTTGACCTCCATGCTGGTAAGGCTCCCGGTGGCCGTATTCACTGTAATAAGTTGGATCGTAGTCATCGTTAAACTGATCATCCTGATAGGAATCATGACGGATCCTTTCTTCACCGAAACGATTTACTCCGCCAAAGCGACCTGGTCGATTATCATCGGCCGAATCAGACTCACGAAATTGACGATTCATCTTTTCCTCCTCCAGAAGAGTTAGCACCTGCCTGACTTGCAATCCTATGGCCGGCTTCAAAGCGTGTCTGAAGCAGATTCTGAAGCCTTAAAGGGGCATAACTCTACACTCGCTGCCAACAATAAGACGCAAATGCATCGTTTTTCTGGTCGTATATCGAGATCGGAAATTTGTAAGATCAGGAAATTTCGTAAAGTTGATTGAAACGGTTATTCCTCCCCTATAATGGCAAGACCGCAACGATCAACTTGGATAAAGGAGGCACGTTTATGATTAAATTATCCACCTATGCTGAGGTTCGCGAGATGGAAACGACAGAACAAAACTTCAGCCCAGGTTGATGGCAGTTTTGAAAATCTAAGACAAAGACATTGAAGATACTAGGCCGCCATTCATCTGGCGGCCTTCTTCTTTCTATCCCACTTTCTGATGAACGGCCTGGATCAAGTCCTGGACATCAAATGGTTTTAAGAAACACGTCTCACCTTTGATGTAGCCATGGCCAGTTAAGAACATCACAGGGATTTTATTAATCTCATCCAACTGTAATTGCTCCCGCCTGAACTCAATGCCGTTTTTAACCGGCATAATAAGATCAACGAGAATCAGATCTGGCAGATCAGGCTGGTGAAGCAAACTATTTAAACCTGTCTCACCATCTTTAGCGGTTGTGACGCTATATCCTTCATCAACTAGAACTTCACTGATCGCAAGGCGAAAATCCTGATCATCATCAATAATCATCACCTTCTTTCTTTTTTGAGGATATAAACGTGCATCGAGATCGGCGAAAGAAGGATTCTTCAAATTCTCACTGCTGATTTCGTGGCTTTCCAACATATGTCCCCCTTAGATATGATCCGATTTTTAACCAAACAAGTGACGTGAGTACAGATAAAACTTTCTATGGACAGGTATTAGGGATGTCATTACTGCAAGATTCATAACTTTCCAAATGAACATTGATAAAGACTTTAATGTTTCAGATGCACTGCTTATTGTGGAGGGAATAAAATTTGCTGCGCCTGACTTTGGCCACGCTTCAGATGACAATCCCACAGAATCTCAGACAGTATTACTCGTCCATTAAACGATGGGAGGTCTTATGCGCATTCTCATGTTGCTCCTTCTCTCTAGCTGGTGCACTTCGCTCTTAGCAGCTACACAAATGACAACACAGATCTATGATATCGACATGGGTCAAATAGATGATGAGCCGCTGATTTTCCTGACTAATGGGAAGGTCGTGACCATTTCTTCTGAATCCACTTCAGAATTAGAGCTACTGAAGTTAGCACGCGAAAAGAAGTTATGGGTGGATCTGCGAATAGGAGACAATAGAAAAGTCATAAGCATAAAACACAATTTCGTAGAACCAACTGAAATAAAAAGAAACCAAAAGTTAAGTCTAAATAACGAATTTCAACCTTCAATCCTTACGAACATGGAGATGGCCCAGAGTTTTTTCAAGGAGGCCCGAAGTAATACACGGAATGAATCGGAGTGCTTTAATCGGGCCCATGCCTGGGCCTATGAGTGGAGAATTAACAAGAAGCTATACTCCTCTAAAGCGTGGTTGTTTTTTACCAGACGCTACATTCGGAAACACAAATTTGAATGGTGGTTTCACGTGGCCCCCATGGTTCATGTCATTGAGGGAGGAGTTGTCAAAGAAAGAATCATGGATATGAAATACGCCCGAGGTCCCGCTGACTTAAAAAGATGGACTAATATTTTCATCAAGGACCGCTCGGATTGTCCGGTGGTTGAGAAGTACTCTGACCAGGCCAATCACCCTGAGTCTGGTTCCTGCTTTGTGATGAAATCCAGCATGTATTATTACCAGCCCATCGATCTCGAGAGACTGGAACTGATGAATGATGTAAGAAGCCGTTGGGATCAAGTAGAAGTGAAGAAAGCATTTAAAGATGCCTTTGATGAAGAAATGTGAGGCGAAAATGAAATATTTTTTTATCCTGATTCTCTTATATAGTTGTTCCAAGAGCGGAGGTAACTCTCAAGAAAAGGTACCTATCCCTGTGGCAGACACTTTAGAAGTAGAACAAGAGGGATTATTTCAAGCGATCCTAAACCCTGTGAATAAAAAAGTATCCCAGCATTTAAACGGTGCTCTAACGTTAGTCAGAGAAGATAATGAGTTTATTGCTGATATACGTCTATCAGCGGGACCAGCAAGTGTCCTCCATACCCAGCATCTTCATGTAGGATCACGTTGTCCGGACTTAAATGATGACCTCAACGGTGATGGCTTCATTGACGGTCATGAAGGAGCTGAGGTTTATAAAGAAGTCCTCATCCCTTTGGACGACGATCTCAGCTCCCAGAGGATGGGCGGAGGAATTTATCCGGCCTCGGATGAATTCGGTTTTTATTACTATACGCGGTCCACTGAACTTCAAAAACTCATGAATGATCTTTGGGAAGAAGATATAAACTTAACAGATGACTATGTGAAACTTCCCCCTGAAGAACCTCTCAAACTAACTAATAAAGTTGTTGTCATACTGGGTGTCCCTTCCCAAATTCCTCTACCTGAGACGGTTAGTGGTTATAGTAGACTTACTCCCCACCAGGCCTTGCCAATAGCCTGTGGAGTCGTGAAGAG
>JAEYUK010000036.1 GCA_023432655.1 Pseudomonadota bacterium
CATCGAGGTCTCTACCCATGATGAAACTCAAGGGCTGGTTGATTTTGTTCCAAGTGTGACCAAACTCAAAGGCCGGGAGCTCACAAAAAAACGTCAAACAAGTATTGGCGATATGTTGAGTGGAGAAGCTGGTGTTCAAAGTACAAATTTTGGGCCTAATTCAAGCCGTCCGATTATTCGTGGACTTGATGGAGACCGTATTCGAATCCTTCAAAATAGTCTTGGGACGCTGGATGCCTCTACACAAAGTCTTGACCATGCGATACCGGTCGATACTTTAACCATTGACCAGATGGAAATCATCCGTGGACCGATGAGCTTACTCTATGGATCAAGTGCGGTAGGTGGAGTCGTAAACCTTGTGACAAATAGAATTCATTATTCCTATGAGGAAGGATTCTTTGCTAAGTTTCTTACCCAGGGTGAAACTGTTAATAATGGAATCAGTAATGCTCTTCACATGAATTATGGAGCGAATAAATGGATGTTCCACGTTGATGGGTCAACTAGAAATCTTGGTAATCAGGAAATTCCCCGCTACGCCAGAAGTTCAAAACTGAGAAAGATGGATCCTTCTACAGATGAAGAAAAAGAAAAGCTTCCAAATAGTTTTAATAAACAGGACAATGTGGCAGTAGCAGTATCTCGAATCATGGACCGTGGTTATGTAGGAGCGTCTTTTAATCACTACAATACAAATTATGGATCCATTGCAGATGATGAAGTGACGATTGATATGACTCAGAACAGATTTGAACTCCATGGGGAGTATCGTCCTGAGAGTAGTACCTTCCGAAAAGTTAAATTCAAAACGGCTGTCAGTGATTATTTCCATAAAGAACTTGAAGGAGGAGCCACTGGAACTGTTTTTAAAAATGAGGGGCATGAGTCACGACTTGAGTTTTTAAATAAGACGAGTAGCTGGGATGGCATTACCGGTGTTCACACCCAATTTTTTAAATTTGGCGCAAAAGGTGAGGAAGCCTTTCTTCCTGAATCTGATAATTCGAAAATTGCTTTATTCACTTTTCAGCAGCTTTCAATCGGTAAAAATGCTTATCGCTTTGGAGCGAGACTTGAAAACTCAGTGATTGAGAAAAAGTCATCTGATAACTTTGGTGGAAGTGATGAAAAAAATTATCTGGGGATGAATGCCGCTTTAGGGCACTGCTATGACTTTTCTCGTAAAAACACTCTAGAAAGTAGCCTCTCTTACTCTGAAAGGGCCCCTAACTTTCAGGAACTTTATGCTGACGGCGATCATATCGCTACCAGCGCCTTTGAGTCGGGCGACTCGACATTGATTAAAGAAAAAGCTACCGCCCTGGAGGTAACGTATAAAAATACCGGAGACAAAAATCAGTTTACGGCCAGCGTTTATACTCAGGTATTTAAGGACTATATTTCATTAAATCCAACCGGAGCAGTTTCACCTGGTGAAGGTTTTGATGTTTACCAATATGAACAAGTGGACGCTCTTTTTTATGGTCTGGACATCGATAATCGAACTGAGATTAAGAAATTTTCTGAAGGTGCTTTATATCTCATCGGAAAGTTTGATTTTGTACGGGCCAAGGACACAGACTCTGGAAAGAACCTTCCTCGAATTTCTCCTCCAAGATTAACAGTGGGGCTTGAGTACAGTAGTGACAAATGGAGCGCTGATATTGAAAATCAATACGTGAGTCAACAAACGAAGACTGCCGATTTTGAAACGAGAACAGATGCTTATAATCTGACTAACATCGGTTATACTTACCATCTGGTGGATAATCTTACATCTTTGGATCTTTTTGCTCGCGTAAGAAATATCTTTGATAATGAAGCCAGAAGCCATGTATCTACACTTAAAGAGATTGCTCCATTACCGGGCAGAAACTTTATCGTAGGTGCTCAAGTTCAATTCTAATTTACTTACTGCATTTGGAGCATACGCCGGAGAATTCCAGGCGATGCTCCATCTCTTTAAATCCCAGTTTAGCAATCGCCTTCTCAAATGGGCCTAAATCGCAATAATCGATATTCTTGATATCCCCGCAAATGCGGCATCTGACGTGGTGGTGGTGGTGAGGGGAGGGGTGATGCTCTTGAGAGTGATTGAGTTCATAACGAATAAATCCTTCGTCCAGATTCACTTCCTGCACCAGCTCTTTCTCTTTAAACTGAGTGAGGGTACGAAAGATAGTTGAAACATCGCAACTTTCTTTCATTCGTGAATGAATTTCATGGGCCGATAAAGGTTTATGAGATTTTGAAATTTCTTGAAGAATTTTTATTTTACCCTTAGTCCGGTTAAGACCATTTTCACTGAGAATATCTTTCGCCTCAGATTCACTAAGAGGGGTGTGGCAGCACTTTTTATCCATAACCTCATGCTACCACGACAATTTTTGAATGAAAACTTAAAGACCTGATTGGGCTTTCGTGGCCAGGATGAGCCTCAGAGTCTGGTACGAATAGTCGCGTTTTAGGCGCTCATATTCTTTCACTTGTTCGACTCCTGCAATCTTATTTTCCAGAAGCATTTGTGCCTCTGCTGTAAGCTCATTATAATTAACCTTAATCTCTTCCAGAATCTCTTTACCATTTTGGAGAGACTTAACCTTCAAGACCAATCCGCTCTCTTTCATCTTCAAAAGATCTGCTAAATTTAACTGGGAAGCATTTACATAAGAAATGACTTCTTTACTCAGTTCTTCCCTGGCAAAAGACTTTCCAGGTGTCCTTACAATATTTGATTCAATGACAATCGCACCTTCAGAGGATTCGCGACCAAGGGCCCGGGCCACATCGGGGATGGAAGCAGGGGACCTGTTACCTCCGGCGAGAGCGCCGCTGCTGCTACGACTTGAAGATGTTCTGGCACTTCCAGCGGATGAGGTATCAGCGTTCCGTGCACTTTCACGGAAATAATCATTAGTATTATTTTGAAGAGAAGCCGCTGCCTGAAAACCATTTTGATTGTATGATGAATCACTCATTCTATCAGAAGCAGCTCTTTCCCTACGGGAGGAAACTTTCATGTCTTGTTCCATCTTCTTCAGATTTGATTCCATATTCTGAAGTTTAACCTGGTCTGTTTGTCTTATTAGTTCATTAAGCCGGGCCTGGTCCTTCGCTATAGAATCTTTAAGATCCATGAGGCGTTGAAGGTCCTCACTACTGGTATTCGCGAGATGCCTGTCGACTTCTTCCTTGTTGTTCTCATCGGCCAGGAATTCTCGCAAGAGAGATTTCGAATCTAGCTTAGAATCAGTTTGGGAATCGTTAAATAGTGGTTTTGCGATATTTTGGACTGGCATACTGTAGTTTGTTACAGCTGCTTGCGGTGCCTGAAAATTATTATCGAAGACTTCCGATTTAGCTGCTTTGACCAGTTCTTGAGCGGGAGCAGTCACTGGGGAAAGAAAAGAATCCTTATTTTTTTCCTGGGACATAGTCTGCTGAACTAAGAGCTTCTCAATGCCTGAGTC
>JAEYUK010000057.1 GCA_023432655.1 Pseudomonadota bacterium
GCGTTCTTAGGAGCTGCAGGTCCCAGTGGCGGATAGTGAATCGGACGAAGAATTGAGTTCCCATCCTGAAGCATATTTCTGAAATAGCTCTGAGGAACATCCAGGGCCATGCCAAGAGAGTCAAGAACGATCGCCGACGTGGTATCAAGACCGTTATAAAGTTTTAAAAAGGTGTCTTTGAATTCTGGAATTTCTGTAGGCCAGATATTTTCTGGAAAGTATTTTCCGAAACGAACTGGATCAACCAAGGACTCACGTCCTACGTGCCAGAACTCTTTTAGATCCGGGTACTGAGAGTTTTTCGCGTGCTCTACTCCAAAGGCCGTGTAACCGCGCTGACCGCCGCCTTCTTTACAGACATATTTTTTCTTGGTGTCTTCTGGGAGCTGGAAGAATTCATGGATAAGGTCATAGGCCTTGGCGGTTAATTTATCATCTACCGGGTGATCTACCAGGATGATGAATCCATAATCCTTAAGCCCTCGAAAGAGGTCGTTTGTGAACTTAACTTTATCGTTATTCGTTCCGTTTACGAAACTCATCAAACTTAGTTCAGGTACCTTACGAATGGCGTCCATGACGTCCCCCTCTTTAGAATTAAAGTTACTATCTAATTAAGACAGGATGACTAAGGATGTCTAAGCAAAAAATTAGATGGGTCTTAGCGAGAAAATACTGTAGAAAAATTACAGGGAAACATTAGTAAAACTAATACTTAAAACCCAGGGCCCAGGAAGTTTTGCTGCTTTGATCAGAGGATGGGGCCTTTGGTACAAGCTTCAAGAGAAAATTGAATCCTTCCTGCACGGCCTCAAAAGAGAGGTTAGATAATTTACCGGAAACTTCCAGTCGGCATTGATTCCCGAGCATCCATTTCTCGATCGAAGGTTTCTTGATGAAGGGGCCGATTTGTTTTGCCTTCCAGCTGGTGGAGTGGATCATTATCCTTTTAAGCTCCTGAGTTTCAATTCCACCCATCTCTTTTCCAATCATCAGGATAAAATCACCATGTTCTCTCACAGCGTCTTCCGTATCAGATTTAAAAGAACAAGACCGACTAAAAGTTGGGGTCACAGGATGATAGGTAAAATCAAGCTCGCACTTTAACTCTCCGGCCGTGGACCCAAGAAGTTCCTGATAAAGATCTTTATTAAGTGAAAAGGGATCATGAGAGCGATACTTCACTGTAAAATCAGAAGCACCATCACTCACCCTTCTTCTAAGGATGTAACCCTCTTTATAGAACTCGTTATTCCCTCTTTCAAAGAAAGTGATGAGTTCATTTTCTTCTTTATTTTTAGGGATGAGAGATTCTGTTCCACAAGGGTAATTAATTTTTATCTCCCCTTGAGTAAACTCTGGAAGATGGGCCCCGAAGGCGCTGAATGTGAGAAAGAACAAAAGAAAAGTTTTATTCATTTAAACATCATGGTTCCAAGCCGTACCCAATTGGATTTCTCCGAAAGGGCGATTTTATAATCCTGGCTCATACCCATAGATGTTTTAAGCGCTGTTTGCAAATCGCTCTGTAATTTTTCCTTCATCAAATTGAGTTCCTGAAAACATCTCCGGGCCTCGCCTTCGAAATTATCAGTCCTTAGGGTCCCCATGGTCATAAGACCTGAAAGCTTAAGTTTACTTGAAGCTTGAATCAGTGCTCCTGCTTCCTTAACTTCCTTGTAAGTCTCAAAACCTGATTTCTCTTCTTCTTTGGAAGTGTTGACCTGTAAATAGACTTCAATCGGATTTAGGAGAAGCTTCTGGGCCTGAATTAATTTTTCAACTAGGCCTAGGTCATGAACCGAATGGATGGCATAGAGATTGGGAACTTTAAAAAGAGCATTCACTTTATTGGTCTGAAGATGCCCGATCATGTGCCAGCGAATATCAGGACAAGATTCTTTCAAGGCTTCCGCTTTCTCCCCGAGTTCCTGAACCCGGTTCTCACCGAAATCCCGCTGACCTAATTCATAATAAGTTTTAATTTCTTCCAGGGAGCGGGTTTTGGAAACAATCAGAAGGGCCGAACCAGAATTAAGTTCAGCGTGAAGCGCCTTCAGTTTTTCCTGGAAGAGGTCTTTGGAATTCAAGACTACTCCTCCAGGGCCTTCGCCTTCTTCTTTCTTTTGACTTTGATGGTGGCATTCACTTCAAAGTCATACTTATCAAAAATCTTATCAAGTTCTTTTGAGAGATCTATTTTATCGAGGTAAGACTTAAGTTCGTTTTTAACTCCTGAGACAAACTCAGTTTTAGTGTTCTTGGCGTTTTCCACCAAACCACCAACGATATCCTTAGGAAGAGGCACATCCTTTAATAAAGTGCGCACACTCTCTTCCGTCATAAAAGCCGCGGTTACTCCGGTAGTCAGGACCTTCTTCAGAAGGTCCCCTATTTTTCCATCCTTATCGCGCTCTTCACTCATTATAAACTCGCTGCTTTTTTAGCAAAAGCTTTCATGGTCATTGGGAGATTCGTGTTCACCAAAGTTTTCTCAATCATTCCGAGACCCGGAAGAAAACCTTTAAGTTCTACTTCCAGTGAATAAGTCACTTCAGTTCTCGCCTGACCTAAGTCTTTTAAAGTCCAGCGGCCGTTGTTTACTTTCATCAGGTCCCCTGAAACCAGGGACCAATTCACTTCTTGATTTTTTTTATGATTAAGCTTGATGGTATAAGCGATTTTCTTAATGAGATTAAGATTCATCGTAACAGTCGCCCCATCAGCAGTTTCATTAGTTACTTCAGTTGAATCTACACCTTCAACAAATTTTGGGTAAGCCTTATAATCGATGATCGCCTGGTAAAACTTATCAACAGGGACATCAAAAACTTCAGTTCTTTCAGCGCGGGCCATAGTTCTTCCTTTTACTAATAGCGAGGTTTTTTATCAAAGTGGTGTTCAGCTCTAATGTGTCTAATGGTACCAGATTCAGAACGCATCACAAGAGAGTGCGTGTAGCATCCCCAGGATTTAAAGATAACGCCGTCGAGGAAGTTACCGGATGTAACCCCTGTGGCCGCGAACATCAGGTTCCCTTTAGCAAGATCATCAATTTTAAAAACACGGTTAATGTCTTCAATTCCCATTTTACGAGCGCGGTCAATCTCTTCCTGGTTTCTTGGTTTTAAAATTCCCTGGAACTCTCCACGTAAACATTGAAGAGCGGCGGCGGCAATCACTCCCTCCGGAGCTCCACCGATCCCAAAAAGAATATCCACCCCAGAATTCGGTGTAGCGGTTGAAATGGCCGCGGCCACATCACCGTCACCGATAAGATTAATACGAGCACCAGCGGCGCGAATTTCTTCGATGAGTTCTTTGTGACGAGGGCGATCCAAAACAATCGCCGTAAGGTCGGCCACTCGACATTTTTTAACTTCGGCCAGACGCTTTAAGTTTTCAGTTGGAGACTGACGAATATCGAGTTTGCCTTTGGCCTCAGGACCAGCAGCAAGTTTTAACATATAAGTATCTGGAGCATGAAGAAGACCGCCGGCCTCACCGATGGCCATAACAGAAATAGAGTTTGGTCCTCCGTGGGCACAAACTGTGGTGCCTTCCAGAGGATCAAGAGCGATTTCTAATTTGATCCCGGTTCCTGTTCCGACTTTTTCACCAATATAAAGCATCGGGGCTTCATCGCGTTCACCTTCACCAATCACCACCGTAGCATCACATTCAATAGAATCGAGCATGGCCCTCATGGCATCTACCGCCGCCTGGTCAGCTGCTTTTTCATCCCCGCGCCCCATAAGACGCGCAGACGCGATGGCCGCCATTTCAGTGACTCGAACAAATTCCATTGCCAGGTTACGATTCATCCTTCTTCCTTTTTTTAAAATAAGTACGAAAGAATCATACCTTTTTTGATGGCATCTATGAAGATTTAACTCAATTGACGCACTAAGAATGTGCGCACTTCAGAGGGAAGAAGCTCATCTGGCACATGATTCAAAAGCGCCTTCACCCGGTCGAGCTTCTCTCCATCGATATCCTGATCGATTTGAAACACCCACTCATCCTCAGTTACTAGAGGCGAATCAACATTTCTTTTTGACAGGATACGCCCTGTTTTAAGCCCCGGGCCATCTTCCCACTCCACGAAAGTTTCCATGAAAAGAAACTGACATTTAGCAATTTCACCGTGGCCATGCACCCAGACAAAAATCTCAACCGGGCCGTCAGAGCGGAGCCAGTATTTGAGATTATTCGGGATCTCCAGACCGTCATCCACTTTATGCAGAGGTTTAAGTTTTTTAACAATCGTTTCCAAATCCAGAAAGTTTTGAACCTTATCCAGAACTTCTCTTTTCTTAAGGAACTCTACCCCGATGCGGTGAGGAGTGTGCCACTTTACGGTTCCGGAAATATCTAATTTGGAACCTAGCCAGTGGATATGACCCTTCAGCATGGAATCTTCTTTGAAATTTTGCTCATTTTCTTTTAACGCGAGCTGCATCCCGGTGTAGGAGATATCTTTGACCTCATATACACGAGATGTCTCGTCTGATTTAAACGTCAAATAACAAAAAGGGAACCTTGGTAGAACCCGCTTCTCATGTTTTTCAAAATCACTCTTAATCAAATTAAATCTTCGTTCCATGTTCACCTCTTGTTCTCTTATTGTAGGTGTTTCAGTAATATACACCAAGCTAGGTAAAGCTTTCTTTTTGCAACACCCAAAGTGCTTTGCTAAATTGGAATGACATGGAAAAAACCGAAAAAAATGATCTTGAAATAGATAACCTCCCCAACCGACTCACCATTTTCAGGATGTTGATGATTCCGGTTGTGGTGCTGGCCCTTTACTTTACTCAAGATCCTCCCTTGTTCCTCATCCCCTATACCCATTGGCTCGGTCATGT
>JAEYUK010000088.1 GCA_023432655.1 Pseudomonadota bacterium
TCAATATTATTTATTCGATTAACAAGACGATTTACGCTTGAAAGAGTCTGGGATACCTGGTCGACGACGGCGTCATCACGGAGAAGTTTACCAACAGTCCCTTTACCATCCTTAACATCGGCAACAATTGTTTTAAGATCTGAAACTGCGACATCAACTTTATCCAGGATAGGTCCCAGCTTCGCAAGGTCACCCATGAGAGAGTCTTTTTGGTAACGGTCAGTTTCGTGAGCAAGCTGAGAAGAGACCGCTTCAATGTCTTGAATAATTTTATTGATCTGATCTTCATTTCCCGTGGTAATGCGCTTGAGGCTCGCTGACATATCATTGATATTAGCAACAATCTCTTTAATTAAATTCTTACCCTGATCATCACGTAATGATTCTTTAACAGTTACTATGATCTCTTTTACTTCTTTCAAAACAGCAGACGCATCTGAAGCTAAGCTATCTAATCCCTCTCCACCTTCAGTCACAATCTTAGATCCCTCAGGTAGCCGTTCTCCAGTCTGACCACCAAGATCCATATCAATGAACTTATCCCCCAATAAACCTACGCTTTTAATTTTCAGTTTTGCAGATGGGGTGACTTAAATTTCTTCTTGAATTTCAAAAATGATGAGAGCTTGAGAATTTTCCAGTTCGATACTTTTAATTTTACCAGCATTGATACCCGCGACTTTAATCGGAGTTTTTTCAAAAATACCGGAAGCATCCTTCAGGATTGTTTTATAGGTAATATGCTTACCAAAACCAGACTGGTTTTGCGTAATCTTTAATGACATCACCACTACGCTGGCCATCGCAACCAGGGTTAGGAGTCCTACTTTAAGAGGGTTCAAAAGTTCTCACTCCAATAAAAATCAATAACTCGAACAATCGGTTATTTTAAAATGATAATCGATTCCGGCTATAACTCAAGGAATCTTCGTATGACAGGATTTTCCGATTTCTTGAAATTCTCCACATCTAAATGCTCAACTACCCTTCCCTTTTCCATGAAAACGATATAATCGGAGTATTTGAGTGTGGCATGAATATCATGGGAAATGATAATTGAAGTGAAACCTCGATGCTCATTTCTACGGTGGGTATCTCTCATCAAATCGTAAACAACGTGAGTGGTAATGGGATCTAATCCCGAAGTCGGCTCATCATACAACATAATGTGCGGATCAAGGGCCAGGCCCCGGGCAAGCCCTACTCTTTTCCTCATGCCTCCAGAAAGTTCTGAAGGTAGACGTCCAGCAGCTTCTACGCTGATTCCTACGGAATCAAGGAGACCCAAAACTTTATCTTTTATCTCGGGTTCTTTCATCTTAGTGAACTCTCTTAATGGAAAGGCCACATTCTCAAATGAAGTTAGAAAATCAAACAGCGCTGCATACTGAAAAACCATTCCGAAATTTCGACGAAATTCCCGAAGGTCCAATTCTGATAATTCCCCAATGTTCTGATCCAGAACGATGACATCCCCTTCGGTCGGTTTAACTAACCCCAAAATGTGTTTCATCAGAGTCGTTTTTCCCGCTCCCGAAAAGCCGAGAATCGTCGTAATTTTCCCTTTATGGATCCCAAAACTAAGATCCCTTAGAATGGTGGCTTCACCAAACTTTTTAGTCATGCCTCTAAATTCAACTGCAAACTCACTCATAGGATTTTTGCCAAAAAGCTGGTTAAGAAAAAGTCGACAACTAATACAGTAATCATACCCCACACCACGGCCATGTTAGTGCCCTTACCTACTCCTTCAGCACCGCCAGTAACATTAAAACCCTGATAGGTTCCGATGATACCGATGAGGTAACCAAAGACAGCAGCTTTAATAAGCCCCTCTACAACCATCCCCAGATTCATAAAATCGCTTATCTTCTGAGTGTACAGAATCTCATCAATTTGAAGAACCTTAACTCCAATAAGCCATGACCCCCAGTAACCAATGAGGAGAAAAATTCCTGATAGCATTGGCATAGAGAGCATCGCTCCCAAAATGCGGGGAACCGCCAGATATTGATAACTATTTATTCCCATAACTTCCAAAGCATCAATCTGTTCCGTCACTTTCATGCTGCCAATCTGAGCGGCCATCGCGGCCCCACATCTTCCGGCAACCACCAGACCAGATAGAACGGGGGCCAACTCTTTCGCCAGAGCGATCGTCACAATGGGTCCGATGAAAGAGTCAGTATTAATCGCCTTCATTCCAATGTAGATTTGGAAGGCGAATACAGCACCGGTGAAAATAGATGTAAGGAAAATAATAAAAACAGATTTATTTCCCATGAAATACATCTGATCAAAGAGAAGTTTAAATCGAAAAGGAGGTTTAAAAGTCCAGTAGATTGTCCGTAAAGTGAAATTTGTAAATTCACCAAGACCATTAATAAGAGAAAGAACACTCTCCCCAATTTCGCTCACTCGTTTTTCTACAAATTGAATTGCACTCATTCGTTCTACTTTACTTTGTAAATTCTAGGTATTCGGGATGAAACGGCACACATCAACTGGTAAGCATGAGTTTTATTCTGAACTGCGATATCAGTGATAACATCTCCAGCATGGTTCCATATTTCTACAGAATCTTCAGGGTGAAATGATGATGCGGCTTCAGGATCAAACTGAATGAGAGTTACGTCCATATTGATACGGCCAAAAAATTTCCCCACATGGCCCTTCATATTAACTTTAGTACCGCTTAGAAAAGTCAAAATTCCATCTCCATATCCTAAAGCGACGGCCACCATAAAGGCATCTTTGTCAGCGACATTGACACCGTAACCGACAGGAGTACCTTTTTTTACAAAATAGGTGGATATCACTTTTGTCACAAGTCTTGAAACAACTTTTCCCTGCCAGACAACTTCATCAAGAACACTGGGTGGACCGTAAAGCATAAGACCTGGGCGAACAAATGTTTCATTCACCCCATATCCTTGTTCAATGGCGCCGGAATTAGCTATCGAAGTGGATCTCACTTCTATACTCTGTGATTTAAACATTGATTTTAAATCTTCGAATTCCTGGGACTGCTTATGACATTTGTCTCCAGGTTTAATTGTTTGAGCAGAACGGGAGAAGTGAGTGATCAGATGCTGTATGCCTCGTTCTTTCAATTGCGGCAGATAGGCCTCGAGATCTTCCGGCAGTAATCCTAGACGATTCATCCCCGTATTCATTTTTAAGACGAGAGGAATTTTTTTCATTTCCGGAACTTTGAGCATCACCTCTAAATCACATTTCCGGTGAATAACCGGTGTCATATTATAGTGAAGGTAGGCTTCTCGTGCCTTTTCATTCAAAAGCTCGCTGTCTGAGAAAATTAAGGCTTCCGCATTGAGATCAGGACACTCATCAAATAACCTTAGTCCCTCGCCTAAAGTGGCGCAGCCCAATTTTTTCACGCCACACTCGTTAGCTAAGAATTGCGATACCGGGATCATCCCGTTCCCATAAGCGTCGCTTTTTACCATTGGTAAAATCTCCGCCTTGGGTGCGAGCCTTTTTATTTGTTGAAAGTTCTCTCCCATATGGGAGAAATTCACTTCCAGAAAACTGGAATGTCTCATTAGATATTTATTCTCTTTACGTCTTTCCGGACCATATTCATTAGACGTTTACTTTCTTCTTCTGTTGCTAAGTCTGAGAACTCTTTTTCAAAAATCCGCAAATAATGAGAAGACGAAGCCGGCACTAATTTTAAAATGGGATGCATTTCCTCAGAAAGAATCTGGGAATTATCCTCAAAAAATTTCCAATAACTAAACTGCTTGATGAAACTCTGAAGTGTCTGAGTTTCTGTTTCCACGTTTTCACGAGGAATGAAAAAAAGAACATGCCAAGGCCCGAAGAGGGAAAGCTTGGTCGTTTTCTGTAATCTTCCAGAAAGCTGAAGAAAAAAATCATTAAAGAAGGCGGACCAGAAGAACTTATTAGAACTTCTCTTCTTAGCAATCTCAGTTAAAGGAATCAGACTTAAGGCCACAATTCTCGTTTCCGAGTCCACCCCGCTCTTCTGCATCCGATCCATATTATCGAGAGCTTCCCACATAGGCAGAAACTGAGTCGGATACTGAGGCATCTGGCTATAAAGCTTCAATCGACGAAAGCTTGAACTAAGCATACTCTCCAAAACGTCCCACGGGAAATTGCCCATGCGCTCTTCCCGGAATGAAACATAAAGAAGCATTTCAGGATTAGAAGATCCCGCATGGATTCTGATGGTAACCGGATCTATTTCAAACAAGTCACGTGCCACCTGATTGGCCATTTCCTGAGCAAAAGCTTCAATTCCATGAAGATTCTCCTGACCTAGCCATAAAGAAGGGAAAGGATGGAATTTCTTTCGGGCCACTTCTGGGCCAATAAGCTTCTGGCCATTTTGATTGAGTTCATAAATACCGTAAGCATCAATTGCCGCCCACGACTCAAGCTTATTCATCAAAGAGTTGGTAAAATCCTGATAGGCCGCTTCCGTTTCAATCTCACTGCAAAGGTTTCGGATGAATTCAAAATGAGCGCAGAACTCTTCAGCATTTGACCTTTCAGAAATAAGTCTCTGGGAGCGGGACTGAAGACGCTCAATCCGCGACTCAAGCTCAGCCTTATCTTTTTTGTTCTTAAGTTCATTCACCCGATGATTGATGAGGGCCATCACCTGGAGATTCAATGTGGAATCGCTATGGATGTAGCCGATAGGATTTAGCCCAAGCGTCGACTGCAGAAGAATTTTTGTCGAATCCTTGGAGTAGAAAGCATAGACCAGAGACTGATCCAAGACTTTTGGATGGGAACGGAACTGAACACTCCCCTGGCTCATTTTAGTCACATCGACAATGGTCAGATCGGGAGTCTGGATGGAGCAAGCAACCCAAAATTCATCAAGGTTCTGATAATGATGGGCCAGGATGTCATGCTGCCTAAGTGCGCTGGCAATCTCCTTGGCACTACTCATATCATCCATGAGAATCGCCACAGAAAGTTCTATTCCTTGAAGTGTGGTCTGCATAGGTCCTCCCGACCAAATGTAAGCTTTTACACATGGTATCTTAGGGGAAAACCGATCGGCAACTTATGATGAGAAAACTTGCTCCCAAAAGTTTTGAGAGATTACCGAGAGGTTGGTTCCTTTTTTGTTTTCAATTCTCCATGGGATTTGCTCAAAGATTTTCGCTCGCTCCTGGAAGATCCGATGAAGCTCGCTTTTCCCTAATCTGACTAAAGGCCTGGGTTCAGAACTCTCCAGATGAAGCCGTTCCCAACAATCTTCGAAGGGAACACTCAGATGACAAAATCCGATTCTTCTACTCGGACGATACAGATCCAAAAGGAGCTGGCTTAAACTCCCCCCACCCAGGGCCAGAACTCCTTTGCCTTCATCTTTTAAAAAACCTTCCAGCTCCTGACGTTCCCACAAGCGAAACTTCTCCCAGCCTTCTTGCTCTATCAGGGAAGCCAGATTCTGATGACCTCTTCCGCGGGATTTTAAAATGAGTTGGTCGAGATCCTGAAAATCCCAGCCCTCTTC
>JAEYUK010000100.1 GCA_023432655.1 Pseudomonadota bacterium
GTTCATACACTGAACGGGGGGCCGCTTCTGTAATGATCCTGAATTTCGAAATGAGAGAAAGTTGTCCTATCAGGAAAGTTAAATTTCTTGAAAAAGGTTTCTTAAAAGTGCAGCTCCATAAAAATAGCAATGAAGCTCACGTTCTGGCCCTAACGGGTCAGCCTCTTGAATGCCAAGTAAGCTCTTTTAATAAGAATAAACTTAAGAGTAGAATAGAATCTCGGTAGGATTTTACGTCCGAACAAGTCCCTGGCAATTAACCAGAGTGTTTAAAGAAAAGCTACTTTCAGTAGTGGTCTCTTGAATGATCCGAAAAGTTGTCATGTCAGAAATCTTTCCTGTTTTAAGGATAGCACTGGATTTTACGACAGACTGATTTTTTGGATCCTTCACTTCCTGTAAGTCGGCCACGTATTCATAAGTCAGTAATCCTTTACGATATCTTAGGCGGATTTCTTCATTTTCTTTCCCATCAAGAACGATCACTATGGTCTGTTGATCTTCAAATTTTTCTTTCTTCAGAACATCAATCCGGCATTCTCTTTTAGTGATCTTATTGTGGCCTTCGAGGCGGTCACCAATTTTGAGCCCACGCACATTGAAATCGCTGGCGATGGCATTGAATGAAAAAGCGAGGCCCAAAACAAGGAATGATTTAATCATTGGAACTTTTCCTGAGGGTTAAAGGTAGAGTATTTTTCTCATGAATCCAGGCTTTTTATAAGTGGCCCTTGAAAGATATACCCAGGATGTCAATAGTTTAGACAGTTTTCTGACTGCCAAGTTTTAAAGGCAGAATGCCTCAAGTTTTTCCGCGAGATGCCGATAGGCCATTGGTATAGTTTTAAAGGGAGATCCCATGTTGACCAGTTTTTCTGAATTTAAATACTACCAATCATTTCGAGTTCCAGTTGAATCGAGAGATGATGTGCAGTTTTTAATGGAGTATGAAAATGAACAAGGTCGCTACGAGTTCGTCGACAAGGTAAAACTTCTTGATGTCAGTATGACAGGCATGGGCTTTACTACGACCTGTGCTCTACCGGTAGGAACGATCCTCCGCTGCTCCATTCAGTTTAAGAGACTTCGCTTTGATTTTGGTGCAAGCATTGTTCGTGCCTTTCATGACATAAGTTCCGGTTCTGATGGAAGCATGAATTACGGGGCGGAGCTTGATACGGAAGACTATGGGAATATGAAGCGCTTTATTGAGCAGTATATTCAAAGTCTCCCACCTGAAAGATTAAAAGATAGTTTAGTGCAGCTGGCACTGACTCAACATTATGCTTCGGAGAAAGAGGGATTTGAGATGTTTTCTCTCCTCCTTTCTTTATTTAAAGACATCACTCAGTTTGGTAATAAAGAAAAATTTGTCGAAAGCATGTTGGAAGAAATCGTTCGTATTCTAAATGGTCAAAGAGCTTCAATCTTTCTCATTAACACTGAGACTAATGAGCTCGAAGCCGTGGCGGCCCTAGGTATTGATAAAGAACTTCTGAAATTTGATTATCGAAAAGGCATTGCCGGCTCCGTATTCACCACAGGTGTGTCTCTCAATATTGATGCCACCACTGACAAGGTTCGCTTCTCGGAAGAGATGGATAAGATGACTGGCTTTGATACCAGGTCAATTCTATGCAGCCCGATTTCTAATCGGGAAGATAAGATTATTGGGGTGATTGAAGTTCTTAATAAAAGAAATGAGGACCGCTTCACAGTAGAAGATGAAAAAACGATGAAAGTTCTTGCTCTCATTCTTTCATCTGTCTTCCATAACTATAATCCGATGTCAGAAAAGTCCCTGATCCGTCGTTTTTCAACTCCATACGACCGAGAATACGCCTGGATTGGAAGATCTCCTCAGACTTCCGAAATTCGTAAGGCCATTGTTCGTTTGAAAGATATTGATTCCCCACTTTTTGTGACTGGTGAACCGGGGACTGGTAAAAAACTTTTCGCTCGGATTGTCCATAATGAAGGGAAAAGAGGACTTGCCCCGTATTTTGTCATCTCCTGTAAAGGGGTTGACGAGGCCACTCTGAACCGGGAACTCTTCGGCGATGAAACTCACAAGAGTAAGCTTGAAGAGTCCATTGGCGGCACAGTTGTCTTCGATGAGATCTCGTTTATGCCCCTTCCTATGCAGATGAAACTGGTTGAGGTTTTAAAAAATCGCCGCATTCCTGGGTCGCACATCTCTCTTGATGTTCGGACTATTTTTACTTCAAGTAAAAACATCAAGAGTTTGATTGAAGACGAAGGCAGTTTTAATCCGGAACTTTATAATTATATGGTCTCCTCAGAGGTTAACATTGAACCGCTTAGGAAGCGCCCACTCGACATTGAAGATCTCCTAAGCTCTTGTTTAAGACGAGAGTGCCGAAAGCAGGGACTTCTCTTAAAGGATTTCACGGATATTGTTAAAGATCAGCTTTTCCATTATTCGTGGCCCGGCAACGTAACGGAACTGGAAAAAGCAGTGGAGAAGGCCGTGCTTTATAATCCTAAGGCCCATGTCATTTCTGATCTGGGGAGCAAGTCTTCACCAATCATCGATTTGTCTAAGACCGGCAACTGTCTAC
>JAEYUK010000151.1 GCA_023432655.1 Pseudomonadota bacterium
CTCTTTGTTGTTTCCAACCCTGTTCCAGTGAAACGCTTAATGGCAGAGAAGGGAACAAATAAAACAGCGATGATGATGGCGCCTTTATCCCATGAGGATATGGTATCCGCAGAACCAGTTCTAACTGCCGATGCGGCCATTAACCGTTGGTATAAGGAGATGAAGTAATGAATTGGCAGGAAACACTCGATCTTTTAGAAAAAGGCCTGGTTCGCTCGGCCCAAAAAATTGACGGCAAATGGGTAGCTCAAACGGAAGTGAAAGAGGCCATTCTCGCGGCCTTTAAGGCCGGAGAGTTAAAAGAATTCGCTGGGGGCTTTGTGGATAAGCACAACCTTCCGGCCCGTGAATTTAAAGTAGAGGATAAAATCCGTATGGTTCCTGGTGGATCCAGTGTCCGCCGTGGGGCCTATGTGGCTTCCGGTGTAATCATCATGCCTCCGGCCTATATCAATGTTGGGGCCTATGTTGATTCCGGCACCATGGTCGATTCTCACGCGCTGGTGGGCTCTTGTGCGCAGATTGGTAAGAACGTCCATCTATCGGCCGGCGTTCAAATTGGCGGGGTTCTCGAGCCTGTGGGACAAACTCCTGTGGTGATTGAAGACAACGCTTTTATTGGCGCAGGAGCGGTGATTGTTGAAGGCGTGCAAGTTTCCGAAGGAGCAGTGATTGCTCCCGGGACAATTCTCTCTAAAGGGATTCCGGTTTATGACTGTGTCAACGAGCGCGTGTTAGAGGCGGGTGAGCCGATTCCTCCTTATGCCGTGGTTGTGACAGGTTCTCGGCCAGTATCGGAAAAACTAGAGTGGGCAAATAAGATGGGCCTTCAACTTAGATGCGCCATGATTATCAAATACAAAGACGCTAAAACATCAGCGGCCTTGGAATTAGAAACTCTTTTAAGGTAGTAGTGAAATGAATCGAACTGATCACGTGAGAGAAGTAATTAATAGATTTCATTCTTCCTTTTACTTTTACGATCTTGATCAGTTCGAAGCTCATATAAAGAGTATTAAAGAAACTCTCCATCCAGATATCAAAGTCTGGTACGCCACCAAGGCAAATCCCTTATCGGAAATTCTTCGCATCTTAAATAAAAATGGCTTCGGCGCTGATGTGGCAAGCTTAGGCGAACTTCAACAAGCGAGATTTTCGGGTTACGGGCCACAAGACTTAATCGCTACCGGACCTGCCAAATCTAAAAACTATCTCGCCGCCATGATGCAGGCAGAAGTTAAATCGATTGTGATTGAAAGTCTTAACCAGTTAAAAGACTTAAACGATGTGGCGGGGAAACTTGGCCGTACCCAGGAAGTTCTTCTACGAGTTCAACTCGATTGGAATGACGAACTTAAAAGTGTACTTGGGGGCTCTAGTATTACCCCGTTTGGTCTAGGGGTGGAAGATTGGAAAACAATCAATATCCAAGACTTTAAAAACGTAAAAGTTAAAGGTCTTCATTGCTTCCAATGGGGCAACATGCTCGACATGGAGAAACTCGAGAAGGTTTGGACTCATACTATAGAAACCTCTCAGAAACTTGCACTCTCCATGAATTTTCCTCTGGAAATCCTGGATCTTGGTGGTGGTCTCGGTTTGTCTTATCAATGTGACAAGGAATTGAACTTCAAGGCCGTACACGACCTTCTGGTGAAACTTAAAACCAAATATGAACTGAATCAGGTCTGGCTTGAACTGGGTCGTTTTTCCATTGGGAAATTCGGTTCATATTTCACTCGTATCGTTGATATCAAAACGGTCCGTGGGAAAAACATTATTGTCACCGAAGGGGGCATTAACCACATGGCCCGTCCGGCCCTAGTGGGAGAATCATTCCCTTGTGAAGCCTTTATGAATGAATCTCAGGAATTAAATCGTTATTCAGTTCACGGACCGCTTTGCACCGCTCTTGATTCTCTGGGAGAGTTCGATTTACCAGCGAACCTCAAAGTTGGTGATTGGCTTGAATTTAAGCGAACCGGAGCTTACGGCTTTTCCGAGAGCATGCCCTACTTTCTTTGCCACAACTTAGTTGGCGAAGCGATGGTCTATCAGGGAGAGTTGATGGTGCCTAGAATGCCGAAAACAAATCTCGAGTGGATGGTTTAGGCCCCTTTTTTTAGGGCCCGAATTTCTTTCTTAAGTTCTGACATCATTTCTTCATAGGAAGAATCAACTAGTTTTCCATCAATGTATTTTTTAAGAACACTATTTATTAAAGTCTGATAAGGGATCCCTTCCGCTTCCGATTTTTTAATAAACTTAGCTTTAACCTTCGGGTCAATTCTTAGATTAATTCGATCTTTAGTCTCCGAAGCCATTTTCTGAAACTGCTTATTCTTACCTTTTACTTCACGGTAATTTCCATCTTCAAAGTCCTTAATAATTTTTCTCTCTAAATTCTTACTCATCATTTATCCTCGAGAAATACGTTCTTAAACTTCCTGGACTGAAAAATAGTAATCAATAGGATATCGCCATTTGGCATTTTTCTAAATGGGACGACATATGGATAAGGTTCATTTTTAATGATGAAAATCAGTTGCCCATCATGGGCCGAACTAGAATTTTCAAAAACCTTAAACTGACCTAACTCGATAAGCTCAACAATCGTTTCAAAATCAATCCTACGCTGTTCACGTAGTTTTAAATTTTTCTCTTCGTCCCAAACGAAAATTCCTGTGTACATTGTACACCCCTCTAAGTCATCAGACAAGTCAGCAGATGAGATCCGCTAAGTTGCACTATTTTGGGATGTTAAGAATAGGAAATGTGATGATTAAGTTAAGAAATAGCAAAAAGGAAAAATGCCAAAAACATGATTATAGAACTCTAGGAGGGTAGCTTTATTTCAAAAACTAAACAAACTCCAACCCCACCGCATACATTTTAGATCTTCCAATCTTCGCCCCTTTAAATACCCTGATCGACCTGACAATACAGGAGCTATAGGTAACCCCTTTATTAGGACGAACGATCTTAATGATCTGCTCGAGCCTTAAG
>JAEYUK010000155.1 GCA_023432655.1 Pseudomonadota bacterium
CTCTTGAAGAGTACCTGGAAGTTGTGAAGATGAATCTTGAAGTTTACCTCAGTACTCCTGGGCGACTTTATCATTCGTTGGAGCAGAGTTCTTTTAATGCATGGGTGAAGCTTTACCGACCAGATGAAAACTCCAAAAACTCCACGGTCAGTTACTATCTTAAAGGTGGGCTGGTCTTCATGGTCCTTCATTCACTTCTAGTTCAAAAAGGCTCTTCTATTGATGATCTATTAAGAGAACTTTGGAAGGATTTTAAGCGTCGACCTGATACTGGTCTTACTCGTGAGGAAGTTTACGGGATGGTGAAGGCGTTGGGTGGAGAAGATGTTCTTCAGGCATTTTCTACGATGGTTGAAACAACTCAGGATATTGATTTTGATTCGGCCATGAAGAAGATGGGCCTTGAACTAAAATGGGTTGAGAACCCAACTCCTTATTTAGGAGTAGATTGGGAATGGCAAAATGATAAGGCCATTGCCCGAACTGTGGTTATTGATTCTCCTGCCCACAAGGCCGGAGTTAATGCCGGCGATGAGATGATTTTCTTAAATGGATACCGTTTCCAGAGAGAAGATGTGGAGAAGCTAGGAACGATGGTGATAGTAGATCAGAATTATGAGTTGATTGTAAGTCGCATGGGTCGCTTGGCCAGGTTGGAGATCATGCCGACGATTTCTCCAAAGCAGCTTAAGGAAATTGCCATCACGGATAGGGCACTTGCCACTAAATCTTTCAGTTTCTTAAAAAGGCCATAGCAATTAAGACTTCGCCCTCTTTTTGAAGGATCCATTCCCCACTTAAACCGGAGGGGGAGTGGGTCCAAGAGTTGGGTTTCAATTGAATACTGGAAAATTCAAGAGGGACGGGGAATTGACCACTGTTCATGAGCGCCTTAAAAACCGCTTCTTTTAAGCACCACACCTCAATTTTTCTTAGGTTTTCCAAATCTAGTGGGTGGGCAATTCTATTAATAATAGAATCTTTAACTATTCTTGAGTCATTTTCTACATCAATTCCCAGTGAAAGAAATTCTTTTCGCTCAGCAATCAATGCTGCTCCAAAATCTTTAGTGTGGGATAGAGAAAGGGTATAGTCTGGCAGAGAGGGAAGTCTGTGAAACTCCTTAAGTTTTAGATCCTTAATGCTAAGCTTGAAACCTACCTCTCTAAACGTTTGTTTCAAGGCTTCCCGTGAGAGAAAAAAGCCTTTTTTCCGACTTTCGTGAACCCGATCTCCTAAACAAGTTTGGGCCAGTTCTTCCCATTGAGGGTCTAAAGGGTCCGTTAGGTTTTTGGTCAATTTCCAGGTGTACATAGTTGACCTAGTTTATCTTGATCTGCATCTTATTGATAAGATATAAAAAGTTGTTAGAGAAATTCTTAAATTTACCGATAATAGTTCTATTAAGTTCCCAATTTATAACGTTTTAACTTCAGATGAAGAAGTAATACTTTTCAGGAGAATGTATGGCCAATCAGTTACGTCAGCAAGCAAAGCTCACCGTCTTAGGTAGAAAAACCCGGAAATGTAATGTTCCAGTAAACGATCAGGGAAAGTACCTGAAAGTCTCTCAGTACTATGGTGAGAATGTTTACAACTATCACTTATCGAAATCTCTCTCATTGGAAGATAAAGAAAGTTTGAAACAAGTGATCGAAGGGAAGAAGACGATTGACCGCGCACTGGCAACTAAAGTTGCGAACTCTGTATTGGAGTGGGCCATCTCCAAGGGTGCAACACATTTTTGTCATTGGTTCCAGCCTCTGACTGGCTCTACGGCCGAAAAACATGATGCCTTCCTCTCCTTTGATAATGATCGTCCCATCGAAGCTCTTTCTGCTTCTCAGCTCATGCAGGGTGAGCCGGACGCTTCTTCATTTCCTAATGGTGGCTCTCGAGCAACGTTCGAGGCGCGCGGTTATACAACTTGGGATTTAACTTCTCCTCTTTTTATCCAGGCTTCATCTAACGGCAAGACACTTGTTATACCTACAGCTTTCGTTTCATACCATGGAGACGCACTCGATACTAAGACGCCGCTTCTTCGTTCTGAGTTAAAGGTCAATGAAGTCATGACAAAATTTTGCCACCTCGTTGGCATGAAAGATGTCGGCCGTATCACCACCACGTGTGGTGCCGAGCAAGAGTACTTTTTGATTGATAAGGCCTTCTATTTCTCTCGTCAGGATTTAGTGATGACCGGAAGGGCGCTTTTTGGTTCTCTCACCAGTCGTAACCAACAGCTTGAGGATCATTACTTCGGTATGATTGAGGACCGAGTTCTGGCCTACATGCAAGAAGTGGAAATTGAACTCTATAAAATGGGTATCCCGGCCAAAACTCGTCACAACGAGGTGGCCCCAGGTCAATTTGAACTTGCTCCTATCTTTAAAGACACTAACGTTGCTGCTGACAGTAATCAGGTGGTAATGACAGTTCTGAGAAACGTGGCCCTAAAGCATGATTTCGTTTGTCTATTACACGAAAAACCTTTTGCTGGGGTTAACGGTTCCGGAAAACATTTAAACTGGTCGATGTCGACGGACACAGGAGTGAACCTCCTTGAACCAGGACATAATCCTCATGAGAACTATCGATTCTTAGCAGTCCTGGCGACGGTTACTGAAGCAGTTCAGCGTCACGCTGATATTATCCGCATGGGTATTGCTTCTCACAGTAACGATCATCGTTTAGGTGCTAACGAAGCGCCTCCTTCAATCATGTCTGTTTTTCTGGGAACGACGTTAACTGAAATTCTCGATTCAATGATTTCTGGTGGGAAGTATGTGGCTTCTAACAAAACGATTCTCGATCTTGGGACTCGTCAGTTAGCTGATCTCTTTAAAGACAATACTGACCGTAACAGAACATCTCCCTTTGCATTTACGGGGAATAAGTTTGAATTCCGTGCTTGTGGTTCTTCAGCTTCAATTGGATACCCACTTTCACTTTTAAATGCGGCCGTCGCCGATGTTTTCGAAGAGACCAATAAGTTCATTGAAGATGAACTGGCCAAAGGCAAATCTCCTGATGAAGCTTTGATGGCGGTTATTCTTAAGTGGTATGGTAATGCACAGAAGTCAGTCTTTAATGGTGACGGCTACTCTCAAGAGTGGGTTAAAGAAGCCGAACGACGCGGTCTTACTAACCTAAGAACAACTCCTGAGGCCATCGCTGTTCTTAAAGATTCTAAGAAAACAAACTTCCTGGTTACCACTGGAGTATTCAAAGAGTCAGAAATCAACACACGCCATAATGTTATGCTTGAGCGCTATATCAAATGTCGTGAAATTGAGATTAGAACCCTTACAGGTATGGTGTTGAAACAAATTCTACCAGTGGCGGTTGATTATAAATCCCAGCTTGCTGAGAGTATTAAAAAGCATAAAGAAATTGGTGCTGATGCTTCACTTGAAATGGAACTCTTAAAGGATCTTGGAAATCTTTCTAAGTCACTCTACGAGCAAACCATCAATATGTGCAACAATCTTGAGGCCCTCCATAGCGGTGATGAGGAAACTCTCGCTAAAAAAATTGCGATGGAGATTATGCCTCAATCAGTAAAAGTCGCTGAACTTTGTAACCGCATCGAAGAAATTGTTCCTGACGATAACTGGCCGGTTCCAAAATATTACGACATGCTGTTTATCAGATAAAAATTTTGGGCCCCGGATGGGGCCCTTTTTTTTAATAAAAGAGTAGGGCCAGAAATTCTGGAGTTATGTGGCCTTCAGGTAAAAAGAAAAAGGCCACAAAAGAAGAGGTGATAAGCACGATGAGGCCAATAAAGATGATCATTTCCTTTAGCCAAAAATAAAGGTGGTCCCAAAAAGTTGGTCCGGTTGATGATTTTAAGGCCAAGAACACCTCCGTTGTGGATCTAACTCCAGGCCCTAGTGATTTACTTGAAGAAATTTAATAGGTGAAATTTTTTGCAGTTTTTACGCGCTTACCAGAGATAAAATTTGGATTAATTTGAGTTAGAAAGGGATAGTTAGCTCAAAGTGTCGGTTATTTTAATCCTTGACTCTTTTCTGGATGGCCCTTATCTCTATTAGGGATAGCTCCCCAAATTTAGGAAAAAAATGGCAGACAAAAAGTATCTGGTTATCGTGGAGTCTCCCACTAAGGCCAAGACCATTCGTAAGTTTTTACCAAGTAATTATATTGTCGAAGCGAGTATGGGTCATATCCGTGATCTGCCTCAATCCGCTTCTGATATTCCGGCAGCTCTAAAAAAAGAGGAATGGGCCAAGTTAGGTGTCAATGTAGAGGAGGATTTTGAACCTCTTTATGTGGTGCCTAAAGATAAGAAAAAAATTATCACTGAACTTAAGTCCAAGATGAAAGAAGTCTCAGAAATCTATCTGGCGACCGATGAAGACCGCGAAGGTGAATCTATTTCTTGGCACTTACTTGAACTTTTGAAGCCAAAAGTCCCGGTTAAACGCATGGTTTTCCATGAAATTACCAAGACTGCTATCCAAAAGGCCTTAAAAGATACCCGTCAGGTAGATGAGAAGCTTGTTCGAGCTCAGGAAACCCGTCGTATTCTTGACCGGCTTTATGGCTACACACTCTCTCCTTTAATATGGAAGAAAATCGCCTACGGTCTTTCGGCCGGTCGCGTTCAATCAACCGGTTTAAAGATGATTGTGGAGCGTGAAAAAGAAAGAATGCGTTTTAAGCGCTCAGTTTACTGGGATATTAAAGCAGAGGTCCATCCTGCTTCGGATAAAAAGGCCCTGTTTGAGGCCAAGTTAACCTCTGTTAAAGGGGGAAGAGTTGCTGGAGGTAAGGACTTTGATGGGCTTACTGGTAAACTTCTGGACGCTAAAAAAGTCGTTCTTTTAGATGAGAAAAAATCCAAAGATCTCGCTAAAAGCCTGGAAAAATCTGATTGGAAAGTGACTTCAGTTGAAGAAAAAACGTTTCATTCAAAGCCGGCCATCCCTTTTATCACCTCGACCCTTCAAATGGAGGCGAACCGTAAATTAGGTATGTCTTCAAAAGACACGATGAGAACGGCCCAAAGACTTTATGAAGAAGGTCTCATTACCTATATGAGAACAGATTCACCCAATCTTTCGCAGGAAGCTATAAACGCTGCCAGAAATATGGTGGTTGAACTCTATGGTAAAAATTATTTAAATCCAGAAGTTCGTCAGTTTGCGGCCAAACAAAAAGGGGCCCAAGAAGCCCACGAAGCGATTCGTCCTGCAGGTGCGGAGTTCACTCATCCCGAT
>JAEYUK010000162.1 GCA_023432655.1 Pseudomonadota bacterium
CTACCGGACCGTTTTTCATGGCAAAACCTTCAGTTCGCCCCATCACAATACAGTTTGTGATAATCAAACCGATGTAAACTGACATCTGCTTGGAAACATCAAAGAAATAGGCCTTTAAAACCTGATCAGCAACAATCACCGCTGAAGCAATAACAGTCATCTGAACAATAATTCGAATTGAATTTGGAATTGAGTTTCGAATGATTGAAACCATGGCACTTGAAATACCTGTTACAATCATTACCGCAACCCCCATAATGGCCGCTTGCTTTAATTGAGAAGTCACAGCAAGAGCTGAACAAATCCCCAAAACTTGAAGAGCGATCGGGTTATTTTTTACAACCGGATCTAACAGTAATTCTTTTGTTTTCATTGGATTTCTCCATTTCTCACGTTCGTGAGGAATTTTCCGTAACCTTTGTCAGACATCCAAAACTGGAAAGTGTTCTCAACACCATTGGCAGTCAAAGTCGCACCTGAAAGACCATCAATTTTATAGGCAGCATTCGGGTCATTTGGACTTACGAGACCTTTAATGACGTCAGTAGCTGGACGAAGATCTTCAGTATAAACTTTCTTACCTGGCCACTGACCTACCCATTTAGGATTATCAATTTCTCCACCAAGTCCCGGAGTCTCACCGTGAGCGTAGTAATTAAATCCACGAACAGTTACGGCATCTTTATCCAATGAAAGGAAGCCTTTCATCGTAGACCATAAGCCTTTCCCGTAAACGTGAAGAACGATCTGATCAACGGCGCCATCTTTTTTAACAAGATAGACCTTTTGAAGCTTAGAGCGTCTTTTAATTCCAGCGACGTCCTCTTTACCAAGTGTTTCAAGATATTCAGGATTCTTATCTGCTTTCGATTGATCGAAGGTTTTAGGATCAATTCCTTCTGCAAGTTTCCCTGTTTCTAAATTCACAACAATAGGTTCAACTTCTTTAAAAACTTCATTGATATCAGTTCCAGACTTTAAAAGGCCCGCGGCCATAAGGATGTTCTTTTTAAAATCAAGATCAGCATTAATGACTTGATTAGGTTTTAATACAACAACAGCACCAGCGACGAGGACTGAACACACACCGCAAAGAATTGTTGCCACTGTAAGGGTTTTACCAGCTGATTCAGACATGGCGGGCCATCCTTCTTTTAATATTCGCTTTCATTACAAAATAATCGAGAGTTGGAGCAAAAGCGTTCATGAAAAGAATCGCGAGCATCCAGCCTTCAGGGTACGCTGGGTTCACAACACGAATCATTACGCCCAAGACGCCAATTAAAAATCCGTAAATCCACTTCCCAGTGTTTGTCATGGAAGCAGAGACAGGATCAGTTGCCATAAATACTGCGGCAAAAGCAAAGGAACCAATAACTAAGTGCCACTGCACAGAAAGGGCAAACATTGGATTCGTTTCAGAACCAATGGCATTGAAGACAGTTGTCATGGCCACAAGACCAAGAATACATGCAAGCATGATTCTCCAGGAACCAATACCTGTGTAAATGAGATAAGCTGCCCCAAGAAGAATCGCAAGTTCAGATGTTTCTCCCATTGAACCAGGTTGGAAACCTAGGAAGGCATCCATCCATGAAATCTTAAGGGAATCAACTCCACCTGCTGCCGCTTGAGAAAGGGCCGTTGCACCCGAGAAACCATCTACAGCAATCCACGGTTGCTCACCAGAAATTTGAGCAGGATAAGCAAAGAACAAGAAAGCCCGTGCCATTAAGGCCGGGTTAAAAATATTCTTACCTGTACCACCGAAAACTTCTTTACCGAAAACCACACCAAAGGCCGTACCAATAGCAACCTGCCAAAGCGGAATAGTTGGTGGGACAATTAGAGGAATAAGCCAGCCTGTAACTAAGAAGCCTTCGTTAACTTCATGCTTACGGATTGTTGCAAAGATAACTTCGATGATACCGCCAGTGATGTTACACACTAAAAAGATCGGTAAGAAGAAGAGAGCTCCGTAAATAAAGTTCGCAATGATACTAGATGGATCATGAACTAAACCTAGGGCCGTAAACAACTCGTGTCTCCAACCTACCGCCTGAAAATTACCAGAAGATAGAACTAAGTGCGCCTGATAACCAGTGTTATAAAGAGCAAAAAGAATCGCTGGGATCAGTGCAAAGACAACTGTGATCATTGTTCTTTTCAGATCCAGACCATCGCGAACGTGGGCAGTTGTTTTCGTTACCGAATCAGGAGTGAAGGCGAATGTATCAATCGCTTCATAAATTGGATAAAACTTCTCCAATTTACCGCCCTTCTCAAAAAGGGGCTTTTTACTTTCAAAAAAGTTTTCAAGGAATTTCATTATGCGCCTTCCTTCTCAATAGTCTCTAAGTTCTTTCTTAGGACTGGGCCGTATTCATTCTTACAAGGATCAACAAACGTACAAAGGGCCAGATCCTCTTCATCGAGTTCGAGGGCCCCAAGATTAACGGCCATATCAGTTCTTTGAACCATCAAGTAGCGAAGAAGTTGAGTTGGAAGAATATCCAGCGGCATTACAGTTTCAAATGATCCAATTGGAACAATCGCACGGTGAGATCCGTTGGTGTTAGTATCAAAAGCAAACTTCTTTCCTGGCATAAGCTTAGAAAGGAAAACGTTTTTGATAGAAAATTTGTTAAATCCTGGAGACTGCCAGCCTAAAAATTCTCTGTAATGCCCTTCTTTAAGAAGTGTCACTTGAGAGTGGAATTGACCCAAATAATTTAATGGGCCTGAAGCTGTTCTACCGCCAAGAACGGAACCTGAGACATAACGAACTTGTGAAGTAGATTTTGCTTCATCGTTAGTTAAGTCAGAAATGTTCGCTCCACGAATAGTGCGCACCAGACGAGGATTCTTGGCCTCGGGACCAGAAATCGCCACCACTTTTTCGCTCAGGACTTCACCATGTCTAAAGAGATTTCCAATAGCGATTGTATCTTGATAATTCACATGCCAGACAGTCTTCATTGAAGACACAGGATCCAGATGATGAATATGAGTTCCTACGTTACCGGCCGGATGTGGGCCTGCAAACTGCTCGTGTTTTGCACCAGCAATGCTTTTAACATCAACGGCAGAATTGGGTGCTGTTACCACAAAGACTTTAACTCCAAGACGAGTTAGAGCTTCTACTCCTGCTTTAAAAAGATCCATGCGCTCGCTTAGAACGACTTCAGGATTTGCAGCAAGTGGATTCGTATCCATTGCATTAATAAAGATAGAAGAAGGTATTGAGTCGACAGCTGGAGTTTTTGAGAAAGGACGAGTTCTTAAGAATGTCCATGCCCCAGACTCGATTAATAGTTTCCTTGTTTCATCTGACGAATAAGCGCTAATGCTCTTATTGGTAAAATTCTTGAAACTAACTTTGTCTTGACCAGAAATATCGATCACAATCGACTGAAAAGCACGCTTTTCACCACGATTGATTTCACGAACAGTTCCGGAAACAGGGGAAGTAAATAAGACTCCCGGGATTTTTTTATCTTCGAAAAGACTCTGACCTTTCGAAACCTTGTCCCCCACCTGTACGAATAAAGTAGGTTTCATTCCGTGGAAATCTTCGCCTAGGACAGCTACTGAACGAATCGTATTGCCCGTTGAGATTTGTTGTGTCGGACTACCCGTAATTGGGATGTCCAACCCCTTAGATGTTTTAATCATGGAAATCCTTCGTAATGTCTTAATGAAACCTTGCTAAATTAGCACTTTGGTTGCTTTTTCTCAATTGAAACTCTACTTCAAAAAGACATTAAAACAATGCATAGCATAATTCCTAGGCACCCTTGGCAGAAAGATGAACATCTCTTAATTTAATGGAATGACACAAAACGCAGAAATTCTCTTGGAAGGCTCTTATCTCTACTACGAGAAAGATCAAAATTACTCGCAAGAGAATTTTAAACTCGTCTCTTTTTCAGAGGGCCAGGGTTATCACATCTACGCCGAAATCCTTTCTCGAGTACACACCGGTGAATTTTTAAAGGTCATAGTTCGGCTTGAGATGAATACTCAATTCATCCCCTTGCTTGTGAGAATCGAAAAATCTATTGGGAATAAATATGCTCAGGAGTTGTATGTCGCGGACACCACAACTCAGGAGCTCCACTATACTTTTCAAACGTCCAATTTCTCTCAAGATTTTACGAGGCCTTTTAGTTCGAAACACTACCTAACTTCTCCTGCAGCATGCACCGCAGCTTTATTTACACTTAGCCGAAAATTTGATGCCACCGGAAGAACGCCGGTGGTGCTTATAAGTTCCAATAACGATTGGACCTACCAGGGCCCCCCAACAGAAAAAGTGGTTTACGCAGAATACCTTTCCAGGGAACTTTCAGATTTTAAGCTTCATGGAAACTCATTACCAGCAGCGCACCTGAGTCTCTACGAGTTTGATTCCACTCATGCCATAGCTGAGGCCCCCTTGGAAATCTTCCTTAGTAAGCATTACGCCATTCCCTATCAATTGCTTCATGGGGATCAAAAAATTGTGATTAAGAATTTAAAGAAAAACTTTTAAACTGTCTTACTGGCTTGATCTTTCGAGCGAGACTCCGGGAAAATGGAATTTTCCCGGAGTTCACAACGAAATTCATAATAGATAGATTAACTATTTGTTTTGAGGCGTGAGAAAGCCTTTTTTTGAAATAACACCACTCAAGTATGGCTGTTAGAAAAACTTTTAAACCTTAAAGTATTCCCCTATTTTCTCCGTCGCTTCTTTCAACGGAACCGATATAATCTGATAAGGCTCCATGAGTTTTTGGAAAGTTCGAAGGGTCCCACCCTTCCAACGCTTGACCCGGTTATCAACCAGAAGAATCGCGCCATGGTCTTTTTCCGTTCTTAAAAGCCGTCCAAACTTTTGATGGAGGGAGCGAGTTCTATGGGCAAGGAAATAATCATTAAATTCATTCCCAAACTTGAACTCAAAGAAGTCCCTGCGTTTTTGAATCACTAAATCCTGGCGAACGTCTGGGATTTTATCGACCACAATAAAAGAAAGCTTCTCCCCTGGGATATCAATTCCTTCACCAAAACTTTCCATACCAATGAGGATCGCGCCGGTTTCTTGTTTAAATTCTTCCACCACATTTTTTCCCAAGCCCTGGACAAAGACCGGGATTTTCCCTTCGAATTCTCGCAGAATAAGATCCGTCGCCACTTCAAAACGCTGGCGTGACGAGAAAAGAAGTAACGTTTTACCGCCGAGTTTACTTATAAGAGGGTTTACTTCTTTCAAGAGATCAGGAACAAAAAGAGGATCTGAAATATTTCTGGTATCTGCGCACAGATACACTTTGGAATTATTTTTATAATCATAAACTGCATCCAAATAGAGACCGGTTTTGAAGCGTTTCTCAGGAGAAAGATAAGAGTATCCTGTCATCCACTCCACTCCCTGAACCCCGGTGTCTCCAGAGGCGTTTCCTAAAGTGGCCGAAGTAAATACAACAGAAGTACTCATCATCAGAAGTTCATCATGAATCTTCTTCCCCACGTCTATAGGAGAAGACTCAAGTGTGTAACCATCATTTTCTGAATATTTGAGGATGGTCGACCAATCAGAAGGATTATCAAGATAGTGTTTAAAGCAAGCGACCAGTCTTTCCAGTGAACCAAAATTGGTTTCAAGAACGGCCCACGCCTTCATCTTATTCGTTTCGTTTTTAAAATCTTTATTCTCCCAACGGGATAAGAAAGGCATGTAGAGAGTGTAAAGGTTTTCGAAGATAAAACACATACTCTCAATGTGATTAAGAATGGCCGCGGCCAGTGAGTCTTTTAACTCAGCTTTCTTCGGAAAAGGTAATTCGTTGGAATAAATCGGACTATAGTTAGGAAGTTTCTTAAAATAAGCTTCCATCACTCCCGGAAGACCTTCGACGTGATCACGAAGCATTTTTAAATTAAACTGCGTCTGCTCCCGGACTTGAGTAATCGTATCTTCAACCTGGAACTCATCTTCCATACTTCCCAATAAATAGATCAAAGATCCCATTCCTTGAGGAAAGTTTTTCATAAAGGATTCGATGTTCCGATGCTGAACTTCAAGGCTATAGGCCTTAGTTGCTTCATGTTCGAGTCGATGGGCCTCATCCACAACGATAAACTGCGGACGCGGAATACTACGAGGCCAGTTAAGCATGAGCGCATGGTTACCAATAATAATCTTGGCCTCTTTGGCTTCCCTCAGTCCTTGCACATAAGAGCACTGATTAACCAGAGGACAGTTTTGTCCCACGCAGGCCCGGTAATCAACCGCCAAGGCAGTTTCTTTCTCGCTTAATTCCGGGGCGAGTTTTTTTAAGATGAAAGGAATCTGTTCCCGGGTCAGTTTCTTTTCGTATGAGACTCGGGAATTATAAAAGAAGAGCATTTCAAAATAGGCCTTAGTGAAGATCTCACCAAAAGGGGTAATAAAAGATCTCTCTTCCTCTTCTTCTCTAAATAGAAGTTCACACAGGTGGTTGTTAGAGCCAACTAGTTTAACAACCTTGGTTTCATCCCCAAGTCCCAATAAGTTTTTTACTTGAGGGACATCTTTAGCGAGGGCCTGATCCTGAAGTGTTTTAGTTCCAGTGGCCACCAGGCAAGTTTCTTTCATCGTAGTGGAAAAAAGAAAGGACGGAAGAAGGTAGCCCATGGTTTTACCCGTTCCGGTAGGGGCCTGAATAAGAGCATGGATGCCATTTTTAAAAGCTTGTCCAACACGAACCGCCAGGGACTCCTGGGCTTCACGATATTTATAATGTGGCAGAACCTGATGAATCTCTTTTTCTGCTCTTAGAATATTCTGAATATTGGACCCGGAAAAACTTTTATCAAAAAGATTCAGCGGATCAACTTTAGTCGTGCTGACCTTGTTACTCTCACGGTATTTCTTGGCCGACTCAACCAGGGGATAATCAATTTCGCTGGCAATTTCTTCTAATTCCTCAGACGAAAGCATGAAAAAATTACGATAAAAGAATTCCGCCGGGAACTCCATGAAGACTTCAGTTAGCTTAAGTCTAAACTCTCGGTCCTGATGGGTAAGATAAGTCGATAAAAGAAGAGTTTTTAGAAGATCCCGAG
>JAEYUK010000163.1 GCA_023432655.1 Pseudomonadota bacterium
CGGCAATAGTGAATTATGGTACCCAAAAAGATATCTATGAATTTAAAGGGGGTCTAATTAAGAAGATTGGAACTTCCGCCAACAACATCGACGACAGTTTTGTCTATGTTAAACTCGATGGCGTCGAAAACTTCTACTACTGTAACAGTGGGCGTATCAGACGCTACAATCTAACGACAAAACAAGATTTAGGAGTCATGCCTTGGACGATGGATAACCTCAGTTGCCGTGGTCGTTCAATGGACTTTAATCCAACTAATCGATCCATCATCTTCCCATTCGAACAAAATGGTCTTTATGGCGTGGGAGAATACTATCTCCCTTAATTAACCATAGTTCCACTATTACCTGTGCGATTATCCCCTTTAGTCACCTGAACTAAAAGCTGCACCAGATTCTGAAGAGAGGTTGATTGTGCTGCCAACTCTTCGGCGGCAGAGGCAGTTTCCTCTGACGTTGAAGCATTAACGTGGGTCATTTTTTCAAGATTCGACATGGCCATACTTATCTCTTTCACACCCTGATCCTGATCGCTGGTTGCTGAAGATATTTCATGGGCCATCTGGCTGACTTGTTTGACATTAGTCATGACTTCTTCTAAGACTTCATCACAAACCTTGGCAACTTTCATCCCCTGTTCAACTTTTTGGTTACCATCATTCATAAGATCTTCGATTCTTGATTTAGAATTCTCAACTATCGCTGTCACTTTATTAAGACTATCCTCTAAAAGCAACGTGATCTCTTGAGCAGCATTACCACTCATCTGTGCCAGGCTCCCAACTTCTTCAGCAACGACAGCAAAGCCTTTTCCATTCTCACCTGCGCGGGCCGCTTCCACCGATGCATTAAATGATAACAATTTTGTTTGGAAAACAATTTCGTTGATCACATTGGTTTTATTTCCAATCTCTGAAATAACATTAACGATAGCGGAGATCTCAGAATTACTTTTATCGATCTGTTCCTTAATGGTCTTATTGCTCAAATAAATGTTTTGAATAGCCTCCATCAGTTCTTGGATGGTCTTTTTCCCTTTTAGAGTGCTCTGAAGACTTTCTTCAGAAACTTCAGCTGTTCTCCTCGCATTTTCGGCATTTTTACTAACCATTGAGGTTAATTCAGTGATGGATGAATTTGCCTCTTCCAGAGAAGAAGCCTGTTCATGTGATGAATTTGATAACTCTACAGAAGATGTCGAAATCTGTCCAGCAGCACTACTCACCTGTAACGAATTGTCGTTGAGATCACTTATCACCTGTTCAACTGTCCGGGTAAAAGCATTGACGATGAAAAAGACGATGGCAAAGATCGCTATCCCTAAGGCCACTACTGTAAAAGAGAGAATGTATAGCTGGTTCTTAGCACTTTCTTGAATTTGAATGGCGCTGTTAACAATAAAGGTAGATTCTTGGTCTACAATTTCTGCTAATTCATTAATGAATGACGAAATCACGCTAAAAAACTCCCGGGGATCATGCCCGAAATTCCCCTGGCCCGATTTCTGGAGAACATCTTGGAATACTTTCTGCACATGCAGCCAATTATTACCATCTATGGCCTTAGAAAGCCCTTCAGTTGAAGCTGGAGAAAGATAAAGAGCTAAAGATCTAAGATTGGAAGAGACACCAGCATTGAGATCAATTATGCCTCTGTATTGTTTTGTATCAATGGCCTTATTAGAAGTCAGAATGGCATTCAGATTGGCCCTTAATCTTCCTGCATTTTCTTTTGCACTCTCCAAGATCGACATGGATCGAATTCGACTCGATAGATCTTCAATCACGCTGTCTTCTGCGAGAATAGGATATTTCTTTAATAATTGGTCAATGGAACTGGTGTAAACTCCAATTGCTTCCGGGGTGGAAATCCCTTTGCTGTCGACCTTACTCCGAACATCCTTAATGCTTTCAACAACTAAAGATAAACTTTTTTCATCAACTAATTTAATAAAAATTTCTGAATGCTTATTACTTAATTCTCTCTGTTTTTGAAGCTCTTCACTATTTCCATTTCCCCCTAAGAATCCTGCAGTCAGCCCTCTTTCTTTTTGAGTTTCATGGACATAATTTGACAGAGCATCAAGTGTCATCAGGTTAGTGACTACGGACTTAGCTTTTTGATATTCGGAGTACTTGGTCCGAATCATTTGCCCTGCGACCACGAGAAAGACCAAAAAAGGAATGGCCACCATTAAAAATATTTTACCTTTTAGACTGAGCTTCATCTAAACCCTCTTTCAAGTTCAAAAATAGCGTTTATTTCAATAAGAATTTTCTTCAGTTTTTTATGCTACTTGAGGCCTAAATTAAATGCAAAAACAATTTCAGTCCCATTACAAAGCCTGAGCTTTTCTCTAAAGCAAAGGCTCTCTTATCATTTTCAGTCTTAGCGTTCGACTACTCATGTATGCTCTCAGTAAACCCACACGGCGAACGAAGGAGAAATGGAACTACTCACAACACGTATAAAAAATAACACGAAAATAAATTCTCTGATTAAGTTGAAGCTCTTTGTCTTTACACTAAACTAAGCTAGTTGTCTCATCGATAAATGGAACGGGTTGAAATAACGAAAAAAACGATCATATTCACCATCCTATTCATTGTTGCTCTCGCAATCACTTATTTCTCTCGCTACATCGTTCTTATATCATTAATTGGAATAGGTACCGGAGTTCTCATATCCCCAATACTTACTTCTCTACGCGATCGATTACACCTACCTAGATCACTCTCTGCTATACTCGTACTCATTGCTATCATCCTTATAGTCTCTGCTGTTACAGCTAGCATTTTTCTATTAGTTTCAGATCAATTCTCTTCTCTACAAGAGCGGTGGCCAGAGATAAAAAGCACGGTTGATGAACAACTGGCAAACCTCTTTCAGAAATTCCCATGGATTCAGGAGCAGATTCTGCAATTTGACCTGGGCAACTACATAAGATCGAGTGCAGTTGGTCTCATGAAGGGATTCAAACTCAGCATTGTTGCCATTAGTGGTTTTATATTTGCCGTCACTATCGGCCTCTATACTGCTGTAAATGGGAGAGAATATTTTGAGAATACGATTGAAGCTTTTTTTCCTGAAAAAAGAGAAACGGCCAGAAAAGTACTTCAACATTGTGCCATCGTTGTAAGAAGCTGGTTCAAGGCACAATTGATTGACATGGTGATCATTGGAATTATGACAAGTATCGGATTATGGATTACTGGAGTAGAATACTGGGCCGTATTTGGTTTACTAACGGGAGTGCTCGGAATTATCCCTTATGTGGGAATCATCATTGTCGTCATAGCCGCTAGTCTAATTACGCTCTCCACAGACCCAAGTAAAATTCCTTGGGTACTCCTCGTCTTTGGTGTAACCCAGCAGGTTGAAGGGGATGTTATTCTTCCTCTCGTTATGAAAGGAGGAGCAGAATTACCTGTGGTACCACTACTCATCTTCATGATGCTTCTGGGAACATTCTTCGGCATTTTAGGAGTTTTTATCGCCCCTCCTCTTCTTGCTGTTATACGCACATTGTATATTGATCTCTATTTACCATACCTTGAAAACTGGAAGAGAGGAATTTCGTCTCCTTGGTAAGAGAAATCTACTGGACAATCAGCAGATCCCACATCCTATTGGGACTTGGATTTTTTATAAGAATGGCATCCTTTTTTTCAAAAGAAACCAATTCGGCCTTTTTCATATAGGTCATAGATTTTTTTAGACTGCTCGTGCTTAAAATTACTCTTGAGTGATAATTCGTGAGTCCGTCACTGAAATAAAATGTTGTCCCACATTTGAGAGTGATTTCATTTTTTATCTTCGTCTCTAATATTTTCTCGAAAAAAGCCCTTCCCACTTTGTTCACTATGAACTCGTGTCCACAAATTCCTGTGACACCATTAGGATGCTTTACCGGTGTGAATTTTCTTTTACTATTTGGATTAGGTTCATACTCAGTAAACCAGGGATAAAAAGTTCTAAAACCTTTATTTTTAAATTCAATAAAATTCCATCCGGGAAGATGATCCTTTTTATTTTCCTGCCAATTATAATTTCGATGGTAAAAGGTGCAGCTCAAACCACTTTGAGTGTATCTTTCATAAAGTTTTTTTAAATCTTTTTTAGCGCCGAATGAGAATCCTGGTATCTTCACGACTTTAGTTGGACTATGAACGAACTCAAGATAACTTCCTTTCCCAAAGTACAAGAAACGACAGTCTAAATTCGGATGCTTCACCAGAAAGTCAGTAACCTTGAACCCATATTTCTTTAACTGCATTAAAAAGGAATGATTCTGATCACCCGTATAGGCGTGATCGAAGTAAATATTTTTATTCATAGAATTATTATAATCACTTCCGCCGACGAAAGTAGAAATAAAAAAGGGTTCTGGTTGAGACCACCGAAATACAAAAGTATTCAGACAGATAAGACAATCAAGGGGACTTAAAGCGGGATGCTGTCATTTCCAGTCGCCCTGCTTAGGTAGCAGTATAACTC
>JAEYUK010000338.1 GCA_023432655.1 Pseudomonadota bacterium
GGCCGGATTCCCTCCGTCATTTACGTCGAACTTATAAGCAGGCCTTAAAGCGTCAGATTGCCATGGATTCTTATGATCCAGAAAATCCTGCTGTTATCCCCATTCGCCGGGACTTTCGTTACCGTTCCGCCGACACCAAAATTGAAATGCAGAATGCGGCCGTTGTCATTTATATGATGGACGTCTCAGGTTCTATGGGTGATGAGCAGAAAGAGATTGTCCGTACAGAATCTTTCTGGATCAATTTGTGGCTTAAGTCGCAGTATAAGGACATTGAGATTCGTTACATTATTCACGATGCCACAGCTAAAGAAGTTGATGAGAATACCTTTTTCCGTACTCGGGAAAGTGGGGGAACGCTCATTTCTTCTGCCTACAATCTGTGTAAAGAAATCATCGAAAAAGACTATAACCCAAATGAGTGGAACATTTATCCGTTTCATTTTTCTGATGGTGATAACTGGTCGGCCGATGACACTAAGATTTGCCTGTATCTTCTGGACAACGTCATTCTTCCTGTCTCCAACGTCTTTTGCTACGGTCAGGTAGAAAGCCGTTATGGATCAGGCCAGTTTTTTAAAGATCTCGCCGCTAAATACGGCACTGATTCAGAAAAGCTCATCATGTCCAAAATTAAGAACAAAGAAGGAATCCTCGAATCAATTAAAGAGTTTCTAGGAAAGGGGAAATAATGAACCGCTCGAAGCCCATAACGGGAGAACTTCTGGCCCTCAAGAATGAAATTGAAGGTTATGCCATAGAGTACGGCCTGGATTTCTTTCCTCAGGTTTTTGAGGTGTGTGATTACGATACGATCAATATTCTCGCCGCCCAAGGTGGATTTCCTTCACGATACCCTCACTGGAAGTTTGGTATGGACTACGACCAGCTTTCTAAAGGTTACACCTACGGACTTCAGAAAATTTACGAGATGGTGATTAATACTGATCCTTGTTACGCCTATCTTCTTCAGGCAAACAATTGGGTCGATCAGAAAATTGTTATGGCCCATGTGTATGGGCACAATGATTTTTTTAAGAACAATGCCTGGTTTTCCAATACTAACCGTAAAATGATGGATGTGATGGCCAATCACGGCACTAAGATCCGTCGTTATATGGAACGTTATGGTCACGATAATGTCGAAAACTTCATCGATAAAGTTCTCTCTCTGGAGAACCTTTTAGACATTAACGAACTCTTTGAAACAAGTTCATTAAAACGACATCGTAAAGAACAGGCGGCCCAACAATTGGCGGAGAATGAAGACAACGGTTATTTGATTGATGACCGCTCCCAGGCGTTAAAATCTTTCATGCGCACAAAAGAAAGGTTGAATCGTAAAGAAGAGATTAAAGTTGATGAAGATGAGTTTGTGGCAGAAAGGCCCCTTCATCATAAAACCAAAGACGTTCTTGGCTACCTCATTCAGTACGCACCCGTTGAAGAGTGGCAGGCGGATATCATCGGGATTCTCCGTGAAGAAGCTTATTATTTTCTTCCTCAAAGAATGACTAAAATTATGAATGAAGGCTGGGCCAGTTACTGGCACTCAACCATCATGACTCAAAGAGCTCTGGATGCCTCAGAGATTGTTGATTTCGCCGACAAGCATGCCGGTGTAATGCATATGAGTAAACAGAATATCAACCCTTATAAAGTTGGTATTGAGCTCATGCGTGATATTGAGTACCGCTGGGATCGCGGAATGTTCGGTAAAGATTATAATGAGTGTACGGACATGCAGGAAAAACTTCGCTGGAACAAACAATTGGGTCTGGGTAAGGAGAAGATTTTTGAAGTTCGGAAATCTCACAATGATATTTCCTTTATCGATGAATTTTTAACGCCTGACTTCTGTGAACGGCAGCAACTTTTCACTTATAAATACAACCCTCGGACTGGTCGATTTGAAATTGACTCAAAAGACTTTCAGGCGATTAAACAAAAGCTTCTCTCACAATTGACCAACTTTGGTCAGCCGATCATTGAAGTAGAAGACGGCAATTTTATGAACCGCAAAGAGCTTCTTTTAAATCATGTCCATTACGGTGTGGATCTTGATGTGAGTTTTGCTAACGAAACGCTTAGAAATTTATATGCTATCTGGCGCCGTCCGGTAAATCTAAGAACCCGCTACGAAGATAAAGACGTAATCTTTAATTTTGACGGGAAAGAATTTAAGCCTCAGAGTTAAGTTCCAGGAAGTGTAACATCTTCCTGGTAAACTCCTTCCAATGTTCCTCAGTAAAGTATTCTGGATGAAACAGGATGTGATGTCCGCCCATCCCTTTCTTGAGATCTGGTCTTTCAATAAACTCCACATTCTCATGATGACGTTTAAGATTTTGAGCGTGAACTAACTCATCTTTGGGATCAATCATGACCAGAGTTGGGATAGGAAAGGGCTTAGGGAGTTTTTGAAAAGCGAGTATGCCGTGGACCAAAGTATTGTACTCACCGACTGTCAGAATTTCATATCTTCGGAATTTTCTTGGGGCAAGACTTTTGATGACGATGAACGAGGGAAGAATTTTAAGTGCCTTCTCAATCAACAACTGTTTTCTGAGATAGAGCGCCGGAGAAAGGAGAATCTGGCGAAGGGGACCCTGGCCTGGGTTCTTTTGAAGCCAAAGCTGTAAATACAAAGCTCCCTGAGAAAAGCAGATGGCGTAATAGGGCCCTTTCAAGCGCTTCATGCTTTCACCGAAAGCTCGTTCCGCAGTTTTAAGATCACGAGCTTCACGACGATCCTTACCATGTCCGGGGAGAATGATCATATCCGTTTCATATCCATTCGCCTGGAAGCATTTCATGAGAGGATAAAAGCATTCCGGGTTATTATTTAAACCATGAAAGAAAACGATTTTAGGGCGCAGGGATAAGTTGTACGAGTTTGTCATCCATCTCTTCTATGTCAATTTGATTCACGAAAACAGTTTCAGTTAAAGGGGCGTTTACCTCTTCGCTTATAAGTTTTTCCCATTCCCGTTTTTCTATAATTTTTTCTTCTCTTCGGATTGTTATAGGGAAGGCATCCCACTGGGCGAGTTGAAAAAGGACCCAACAATTAATGAGATCATACTGATCACAACTCATAATGGCCTGTTTTTTTACTGTCTCGGGTTTATTAAGCATTAGGGCATTAAAGCTACCAAGTTGAGTCACTTCAATGGAAGTCCCTCTTCGTGATTTTTGAGCAATGTGCTCTAGGATACGACTTGCCTTTTCATAATCGCCTTTTTGAGTCTGAAAGGCACTGGTTAGAGTCATCTTATTAATCTGGGCCTGTGGAGAGTTAATAACCTGTTCGGCATATTGGGCGCCGCCTTCCCAATCACCCAAAAGCCAGGCCAGAGGGAGAATTCTTTCCATCGCATTTTGTGAGTTTTGTTTTTGCTCCAGTGATAACTTAAATTGAGCATAGGCCAGTTCATACTTATTTCTCAAAATATAGAGATTCCCTTTAATGTTTTCAGCATTAGGTGATTTTAAATCTTCAATGAAACGAAACGAGCGTGCCAGGGACCCTGTCCTAAAAAAGATCTGACCAGCAATTTCTCTTACCTCGGGGTCCTGGAGTTGATCAAGGGTCAGTTCAGGAATTTGGTCTATCACCAGAGTCTCTTGATTGAGATAGAGAGCAAGTTTCAAGAATACTTTTAATGTTTCATTATCCATTGCTTGAAGTTTTATTCCTTTGAACGGGATTCTGGTTATTCCTCGATTCGGATTTAATTTTAACTGGACCAGTGTTTCAAGCCAGATGATATTGGATGGATTGGTATTACCGTAATTTTGTAAAAGGCATTTGGGCCAGTCTTTTTCGAGTTCAAAGTTCTTATTCAGGACAATCTGGTTCAACACTTTTAAAGTACAGATTTTTGAAAAGTAGGGAATGTCCTGAAGTTCGGGCTTCTCTGTATAAAAATAAGATTTTGAAAAATCTCCCTCAATAAAAGAGAGCATCGCCAGGTAGCGATAAATGACCGGTCGAAGTTTAGTTCGGGTATAGGCGAGTTTTGAAAGATAAACCCGCGCCATGCGGATCTCACCATTTAAGAGATAGTACTTAACTTTTTTCAGTTCGTTGTTCTGCGTTCGAAGTTCAGAAAATAAGACTCTATTGAGTTCTTCCAC
>JAEYUK010000230.1 GCA_023432655.1 Pseudomonadota bacterium
GCGGTGTTCACATAACAGGGCGAGAACTGCGAGTGAGTAAAAGTCTCGAAACCATCGTAGGCCACATCTTCCGTGATCTTTCGAGGTTGATTTACCTTCTCAAAATAAAGCGCCTGTCGCGCCATCAGTTTTAACCGATCTCGAACAGTCCCTTCGTTCACTTTTAGTAATCTCGCGATTGAATTGTTACTCATTCCATTCAATGAATAATGGAGAACATTTTCTGAGAGATTGGCGAGCCTCCTTCTAAAATCCATTCGAAAAGTATTGGCCGAGAATTGCTCGAGACAACTCTTGCATTTAAACCGCTGATTACGAAAAGGCGGCTTATCCGTAAGGACAAAACCATTTTTGACATAAAACTTCGCATTCGTTCCAAAATGAAACCGACATCCAGGATTGGGACAATAAGGGGGGATCAATTCTAATTGATCGGAAGATTTACTCATGGTTCACGAGTAATGAAAAAATCTCGCCAGGGTTAGAGATGGATAATTATGTGATTTCAATGAGGAAAAAAGCGAAGCGTAAAAATAATGTCTAAGCGATATGGAAAATAAGTGGGGATATTATCCCCACTTAACTGCGAACAATTTAAATTTTCTTAGGATAGAAGTTCATTGGTTGTTTTACTTCTACTGTTCCTCCGCCCATTGGTTCTGGAAAGACGATTCCTCCAAGAACGTTTAAGACGCACCCACTGACGTCACGTGGAAGAGGTGTTGATCCATCAATTCCTTTTTGGGCAACGTGACCGGATGATCCAATAACGAAGTTGAGTTTAATGGTCCCTGTGGAATCAGCGCCTCTTCTTTCGAGTTCTCGCTGATAGCAACTTCTGAATTGTGGTAAGAATTCAAGAAGGCGCTGACGAATCACGTCGGGATCCATGGAGCCTAATACGACGGTGCTGGATGGAATACCGGCGGTAAAGATGGCCCGTTTAGCAGAGAGACCTTCGGCACCTTTTGATTCACCTAATTCACCGACAGTGGCACCCACCAGGCTTCCTTGGTTTGTTGCCATGTCTGCTGTTTTAATACTACCTGTGCCTGAGCTTACGCCAGAAACAGCTCCAACCATTCCGCCACTGCCAGGGCTTCCGCCAATTGCTTTGGTTTGCACACCTGTGAGTGATCCTCCCTTAGCAACTAAGGAGCTCACGGAACTTGAGAAGTCGGCAGATTTATAAACTTCTACATGACCTTGAGTTTTTGCCTGGTACTGTGATTGAGCAACCGGGGTTTTGGCCGATGGCATAGGAGACTGAGAAGGCTGGGTGGCCTTAGCTACAGGCGGAGCGGCTTTAGGGGCCGGAGTTTTGACTGGCTCAGTCCCCTGTTTAACAACTTTTTTCTCTGTCGCTGTTTTTTTACCAGGATCAGGCTTTTTGCTTTGATCTTTGGTCTGAACAATATCAGGTTTTTTTACATCGGGTTTCTTTTGAGTATCAGTTGATTTCTCTACAGCAGGGCGATCAGGAGCTTTCTGAGCAACCTTCGGGGCATTCTCCGTTTTTTCTACTGCTTTATTCTTGGAGACGGTAAGTGGCTGTTTATAAAGAATTGTGGCAAGACGCTCAGGTGCGAGTTCATCTTTTTTCTCATCCTCTGGAACCTCAATTAAATTCATTCCAACAGAAAACAACCCAACAAAGATAAGAATCATAGCAAGGTATTTTCTGAAGTCTTCATCACGCTTAAGGATAGGGGCTGGAGCAACCTTTGGAGGAGCAGCAACATTCCTTACAAAAATTTGTAAATCATCCTTTTGAAGCCTAAGTAAATCCTGGCCCGTAAGTTCGATACTTGTTCCTACATGACCGGTATCTTTTTTCTTATCTGAAAGGAGGAAAACACCAAATCCAGGGACAGTGTAAACAACAGCGGAACCTCCTCTTACATCAACAAATGGAAACTTTTCAGTTTTACCAAGATAAGGAAATTCCAGTTCATCGTTTTTAGTTAGGACTCCAGAAATGAAATAGGTCGATTTTCCCTCAGGGAGATAATCCACGCTAAAAATTTGGTCTTTAAATAAAATAATGACTTCCACGGCTTGTTTTGTGGATTCATATTTAAATATTGGGTAAAGCTGGTCCTGATCCTCAAAAATATATTCTGAAAACTCTGCTTTGGGGTCAGCGGCCAATGGGTAAATAATAGATGGCACATCTGATGTTACTGGTGGAGCTACTTTAGGGAGCGCCTTCGGTTCGGCAGGCATCGCCGGCATCATAGGTGGAATTTTTACCGAGGCAGAACCATAAACGGGTTCCAGAGTATCTAGTACTGGAGGTAGTGCTTCTTCTGGCACATAGGATTGGAACTCAAATTCAACATCTGCTAGTCGAAAAAAATCACCCTCATGAATTTCTTTCACAATAACTTTGTCATCATTAACAAAGGTACCATTCGTAGAATTCATATCATAGATAACTGCTTTATCATCAAAGACTTCTAAGACGGCATGAACGGCCGAAACGGAATCATGATTTACGATAAGATCGCAACTTTCTGTTCGGCCTAAAAGGTATCTACCCTTACCAAATACTCCACCCTGTGTTTTGGCATTAGCCTTTGTGGACCTAAGTTCAAACATCCTGGGTTTTTTATTTTTTTCTAATTCCACAGCGATCCCCTAGCGAATGCCTTCAATGGCTTTATTCATTTCTTTATTAAAATTTTTACGTTCAGGAAGTTTATTAGAGAATTCCTTTCTCAACCTCGGTGATATAGAAATGTCACCAGGTGAGCCCGCTTCTCCTTCAACTCCGATTTCTTCAAAGTCAAATTTTTCAAACTTTTTGTATTCGTAACGAACATTCCCCTTCTGTTGTGCAAACACGGATGCCGTCGACAGTAAAAAGAGTAGTGTTATTAAAAATTTCATTCTTTTGCCCCTAATTGAGATCTGATAACTGCATAGTATTCCTGGAGTTCAGATGTTCTGGGTTTGTCTATCGCATTGAAAACTTTCTGAGCGTTATTCACGTCATTTAATTTTTTAAGTGTCATAGCAAGGTTCAGACCGACTTCTGCCAACTGCCACTGTTTCTGCGGGATTTTTTGATAGTAACTCAAAGCTTGTCGGTAATCAGACTGGAGGAAATAGGCAGTTGCAATCGCATTTAATAAGTCCACATCTGCCGGTGACTCTCTTAGAAGACTTTGGAAAATGGGTAATGCTGAATCGACAAGTCCATATTTCAAATAGAGTTTTCCAAGATTGTATCTAGGAGTTTTTGCGAACTTATTTTGCTTATTGGCCCGTTCGAAAGCAACTTGCGCTTTTTGATCCTGCCCTTCCCGGGCATACAGGACGCCAATATTATTTAAGGCGGGAACGTAATTCTTCTGAACTTCCAGGGCCTTATTGTAGAATAGCAGAGCCTTTCTAGGAGCAGAATTATTCAAATGACAATTGGCCACCTGGTTCCAGTAAGTAGGAATCTTTTGGTACTTATCAAAGTTTTTTGTGGCAACCGCAAAGGCGCCATCAAAATCCCGACGGGAACATCGTACAGCGATATCAACTAAAGGATCTGTGCTGATATTAATCGTTTTAAGTTCCTCAGGGGTGAAACGATCTAAAGTTTCATCCTGAAGCGCAGGACTCAAACCGGCCGTTACACCTGAATAATAATCAGGCAAATCACTGCGAGAAAGGGCCGCTTCTTTTTTAAATGATTCATTTGTAATAGATGGTGTCGTCTCTTTCTTGGAGCTATCTTTGGTATTAGAACAAGCGACCAGAAAGAATAATGGTATGAGTGCTAATTTCATTTTTTGCCTCCTCGATCCATGAGGACTGCTTCTTTTTCTGTGTAATACCTTTTAAAACTTTCCAGTTCAGAATAAAGGACCGAGTAATTAGAAAAAGAGAGGATACTATTTTTATAGATCAAGTTCTTAATCTCACGACGTTGTTTATTAGCATTTTGAAGTATCGGTCGATGCACTTCGGCCATGGCCTTTTGAAAGCTCGCAACATACTCAGGAGCTTTGCCCTCTGGGACAAAAGCTTTTAGCTCGTTACCAAACTTCTCATAAGCTTCAATGACATATTTATAGGCCTCAACAATCCCCTTCCCTGAACCAACTTTCTGGATGGCATTCACATCAGAGGTCATTTGATCAAGAATTTGAAGCTTTTGTTTAACAGCACTGTTAAAGACGGCTTCTGGGAATTTCAGTTCTACTTTGTCCAGCCGCGCTTTCTTTTCAAGAACAGAGGAGAGCATTCTGGAGGAAATCAGATCCAATGCCTCGACAGGAATATCAAGTTTCTGAGCACGGGCCTGCTCATAGAAGCGTGTTTGTTTTTGATAAACAGCTTGAGCCTCTTGCTCACTTCCAATTGACCGATACTGAGTCCTTAATTCTTCATAGGGAACAATTAGAGCTGGTGCATTCTTTGAATTTTTCTCTAGATCAGAAATTGTCTTTTCGTAGGCTTCCCAACGACGCTCTCGAGCGAGATCTTTCAGAATTTCAAAAGACACTTCGGATATGGCCGCATCCTGAACGTGGCATTGCTTGCCGAAATCCTTGATCTCCATAGCTTTTTCGACATCACCATTAGATAGAGCAATAAAAGCCGCATTTTTGTAGGCGACCACTTTATTGGATGAGTTTTGATTGCAAAGCTTTGCCAACATCCGATGTGAAAGATCAGATGACTGAGCAAACTGCTGTCTTAAAAATAGTCCCGCAGCAATACTAAGGAACGAATCCGAAAACTTGGCAACATCGCTCACTTCCATATCTTTCAGAGCGATCGTTGACCATTGGTAGCTTTTTTGTGTCTCACCAAGTTCGTAATAGAGAGCGGCAAGATTATAAGAAGCGTTAACTTTGGCCTTAGGAGTACTTTCATCAGAATCATAAATTTGATGATAGCCCTGAAGGGCAACTGCTTTATCCCCTTTATCAAGAGATTGTTGGACCCCTTCAATTTGAATTTTAGTCATAAGACTTCTTAGAGCATTGGCATACTTCTTAGAAACCTTAAACTCACCGTTATTGATTCTTCCGACATAGGCCTTAACTTTGCCGTAATCTTTTTTCTCACGGTAATATTCCATCACCTTGGCCAGCATCGCTTCTTGAGTCTTAAAATCTTGTGGAAAAGATTTTGCATAATCGGCCAGCGTTTGCTCAGCTCCAGCAATATCCTTTAGATCATATTGTGAGTTAAATAGCTTAACGTAAATTGTTTTGGCCCGCTCAGACTTCTTATCCACTGATAAGTATCGACTATATACGGGAACATAGTATTTATTTTGGGTTTTCTTATTTAAAGATGGCTGGCCCAGTGCCGATAACATCCCCTCTAAATTTTGATTAACAAGCTTACTATCATTCGCAGTTTTGGCCCCATCAAATGATTCTATATATAGGGACAACGACTTCGCATAGAGACCAGTCGCATAGGCCGTCTCAGCCTGGTAAAAGATTTTTTCTGAACGTCCCTTAGGATCTAGTTCTGCGGCTAAAGCAAAGTAGGCCATTGCCTCATTGGCCTTCTGCCTTCTTGCCTTTGGCACACTCTGATAAACCTTAGACGTTGTGGCCTTCTGAAGTTCTGCGGCCTGTTTATTCACCTGAAAGGATAAGCGATCAAACTGAGATTTTTCTAAAGGGTGCTTCTTATGAATGGCCACCAGCTCTTTAGAAGCGGCGAGATGCTGAGGGTTCCGGTTAAATTTCTCGAAGATATTAAGCTGGGCCAGAATAATTTCGTTAATTCTTTTTTGGTCTTTTTCTGACTTTTTAACCTGGTCTAAAAGCTTTTCAGCTTGCTCAAATCGCCCTTGTGCCACAATAGCGTTGGCAATACGGATGAATTGTTCAGTGTAATTTAGTTTTATTCCTTCATAAAATCTAACGGCATCATCCATCCTCTTCGCATCGACATAAAAGATACCAATATCTCTTTCAACACTTGATCTCATGTCCACGTATTTACCGCTTCGACTTTTTTGATGCACTTCCAGCATTAAAGAGATGGCCCTATCGTAATTACGAACTCGGTAATAAGACCACGCCAGATTAAAAGCATCTCGGGTCCACCACTTCTCATCGAGTTTTCCCACTGACGCTTCATAGAGAGGAATGGCCTCTTTGTACTTATGATCGTGATAGTAATAATCGGCAAGAGCGAGTCTAGACTTCGCCAGTATCTTTGGGTCTTTTGAAGAACGCGAAGCCAGCCCAAAATATTTCTGAGCTAACTTTTTATTTCCCAATTCTTGATAGTTGTAGGCCAGGATGTAATGAACATCTCCAATATTTTTATATTTAGGAAATCTCTTTTCAACTAATAAAGAAACTTTATTGGCTTCCTGAAATAATTTTGATGACCTGGCAAAAAAATCATTTTTATTAACAGTTTTTCTTTGCTCAACAGGGATGGCCAGATATTGTTCGTTCTCCATTTCCCGATAGAGGCGAGCCTTTTCCAGATTCAATTCGGCCATCCGAAAAAGAGTGTCCGGAACTTTATTGTTTTGTTGTTTCGAGAGCCGTGTAACCTCGGCCAACTCCTCGTCAACAATACCAATAATCTTGCGGCGACGTTCATCTATAGAAAGTTTCGCAGCGAAAGCTGATTGAAAAATAATTAGAAACAGTAAAAGATGCTTTAACATTCAGACCTCAAGGCAAAGACATAATCCCCTAGTTCATCGGCCCAGAACTCTCCATTAAAAGTCCAGAAGTACTGCTTATCGTTTCTTTCAATGTATTTTACATCACCACGTTTTTTACCGGGCGCTACATCTGTTTGATAAAGACGCTCTTTTCTTTGTGCCAGCACTTCAAGTTTAATGTAACTCATGCCCTGAAAAGCACTATATAGTTCAGCATACTTATTAACCATCCCTGCGCGAATATAGGCCCCAAGTGTGGTACGGTATTCCTCGGCCAAAGTTCTCACATTCTTAATGAGAGCTTCCCGCATCCCACTTTTGGGTCTCTTTCTGAGTTCGTTATACTCACTAAGGGACGCAAGTAAGGCACCCTTCATTTCAAGGAAAGCACCATCTCTTCTGATGGATTTTAGAATATGATCAATTAACGGCTGAGGGGAGGCCTTGTTTTCTTCATGGTCGGCCATCAAATTGTAATAAAAACGATAATCTTTTTTACGGGCCAAGAGGAACTGTCTTAATTCCCTCGAAGGCTTCAATAGTTCGCTGTAGAACTCATCAACTGTTTTGTTTGCATCCTCATACAAACACATCTTCATATAGGACAGGGCCTTAAGGACTTCCGTTTCTGGCTTGAAGATAAAATCAAAAACAGGTGCTTTATACGAAATAAGCTTACCTAAAGTACGATTATAGTTTCTCTGATAATAACTATTCCACGCTTCCTCGAACAAGATTTCCGGCCACACAAAAGACTCTTTAGGGATATCTAGGTAAGTGAGATCAGCTTTCTTAAAATCCTTCGAAGCAAACTGAACTCGGGCAAGACCCGCAATGCAGTAGTCACGATTAATGACTAATTGATCTCTCTGGGCACTAGTTCCCTGGTTCATTCTCTTCTGCGAAAAACTCACGCATTCTTTAAAGTTACTTTCAGCTTCTTCAGGTTTATTAAGATGGGAGTAAAGTGTGCCCTTTAAATGAGCAATGAATGGATAGGCAGTATGATCTGCACTAACATTAGAGATCTCTTTTAGGGCCTGCCCATATTGTTCCTGTTTGAGGAGCCTTTTGGCCAGAATGTATTTAATATTGCCAGATTGAGAGCGGCTTAGAATATTCTCTGGTAAAGATTCAAAGGGTTTTACACCCGTGTGGTAAAGAACGGTGTCCAAGGCTTCTTCCATTTCAGAGTCCAGACTCTTGTTGTTCTTTACAATGTAATCTTTGATCCACGGAACTACTGAATAGTAGTGCCCGCTATTGACCAATTCAATAATCGTGCGGCGATATCCACTTAAAGATATAGAGCCTTTACCATACTGACGTTCGGCCGACTCATACGAGGACCAGGCAGTGGGAATAATTAATACCGAAGCTAATAAAATTTTTGAGAACATCCGTGTTCTCCTTTCTTAAAATGCGTAGTTTAAACCGAGACCTAAATCGTAGTTATTATAAAGCTTAGAGGTCTTACTCGTTGGACCAGTCGAGCCTGCTCTCTTGGTCTTATCAGCATTATAAGTCTGACCTGTTAAATCCAGTCGAAGACTCCAGCTTTCATTTATATAAAAACGGAAACCAGTGTTCCAAAGCGCTCCGACCGTACTTTCCGAAGTCAGTTCATTTTGATTAGAAGCCGTTGTATCAAATTTATTTCTGTTATCTTTAGTGGTTATACTTCCAACGCCAAGACCGAACATCCAGTCAAAATAAAACACTTTATTGAAAGTATTAATCTTCGAATAGAACGGAGACCACATGAGCATAACACCCATGAAAGAATCAATTTCGCGGTAGAAAGGAACAGTCCCCTGCTCTTTCACTCCTTTGGCAGTGTCATTCTCAGAATTGATATTTTTCCCATAGAGAAATTCAAATCCCCAGTCTTCTCGAAAGAAATAACCGGCACGTGCTGTACCACCGTAAGCATCGAGAAAGTCCTGACTTAAATTGTAAGCAAGAGTCCCGCCGATATAGAAGTTTCCATCTTTACGAAACTTTCTATTTTGCAAAACATAGATTTCTTTGTCTTTATCGAGCCATGAAAAATTATAAAGAGATTTTTCGTCAGCATAGACGAGACAGCTCATCATGAGCGACATAAGGATAAGAGCAATCTTTTTCATTTTCACTTCACTTGTTAGAACGTGGTCTTTCTTTAAATTCTAACATGCTCTGTAAGAGGTGCAAGTATTCGGATTAACGAGGGCAAATGCTACCGTAAGAACACTGAGTGCAATGATCAAGATTTGTTTTCCACGGTTCGTTCTGCGATCGCCAGATAGGATAAAGTTTAGAGACACATTGTGAATACTCTACACTTTCAATCAATAACTTTTTTACATCCACAAAACATAACACTAATTCAATTTTAGTATCAATTGGGATACGTCCTTGCTGATAGAGAGCGTAAGCATAGAGAGAAAGCTGCTGCCAATAGTGGTTGAGGTTATCCTGAGTTATCCGGCCGGTTTTAAAATCCCAGATCTGGGCGAGTTGTTCACCTTTGGGAATTAACAATAAATCCGGTATCCCCGAGATCATGAAATTGAAAAATTTAAACTTAATCTGCTTTTCAGGTATGAGATCAAAGTCCTGGCTTTTTTCTTTAAGCTGTTCCAGGGCCCAGGCGATAGGGGCATCATCCTTCCCACCGAAACTTTCACGGGGAACAATAAAATTCCTTTCAATACCTTTAGCTATTTGGGCATGAATTTGTGTACCACGATCAGCTGATGAACGAATAACGGTCGCAATTTCCTCTTCGTCACTTGAAGCATAATGAACCTGCTTTCTCTCAGCTTCTGGCTCATTAAGTTTAAGGATATTGGCCAGATAAAATTTTCTCGGGCAATCCATAAGTGAATTCAAGCGAGTCACACTAAGTTCAGCCGCTATCCCTAACTCACTCTCCCCTTCGCCTTTTGAAATAATCCCGGAAGAATCATGAAAAAACAAAGGTAGTTGTGGCAGGGACTGACCCTTTAAAATCTCACGCCAATCAAACTCTGGAACTTTCTTTTCCTGAACATTCTCATTAGACCTTCCAATTTCCAACCATGCTTCAAGCCCATCAATCCAACTGTTCTTAGGAACACTAAAGAGTTCTTTATTAATACTAAAATCTACCCAGAGAAGTTTTTTCTTGGCACGTGTACAGGCCACGTAAAACAGACGCTTTGATTCGGAAAAGTTTTTATACTTAATGAGCTCTTGCTCAAGCGCGTAGAAAGGAGATTGTTGTTTTTCTCTTTGAGACAAATCCTTGTACCACATGAAACTTCCCGGCAATTGGCCAAACAATGGATTTTCCGGATTATCTCTCCCGTTGGTGTAAATACCACCAAGATATACATTATCGAACTCTAATCCTTTTGACGCATGGGCCGTCATGATTTGGACCATGTTAGAATTTTCACCAGAACGAAGTTCCATACTGATTCGTTGATTATAACCAGTCAGTTGAACCATTATCGCTTCAGGGTCCTGATGGTAAATTTCGGACATCGTCTCTAACATTTGGATATTAATGTCAGAATTTTCATTCGTAAGATTTAGCCTATGAAGAAACTTACGATAAGCTTCCAGGAGCCCCCAGTACTTAATATTAGAATCAAATTCCTTCAGGAGTTCACTCGTAACATTTGCGGGAACATCTAAAACTTTTAAATAGCTCGTGAGAAGAAAAAGAGGATACTTATCTTTCGTTTCTTCTGTTGAATCAAATTGACGGCGTAGCAAGCACACAAACATGCCAATAATCGGATCATCAGAGAGATCAATCTTAAACTGGGCAGTAAAGCCAATATTCCTTGTCATGAGAGACCGGATTAACTCTGAACTGGGACGCAATTTACTGTAAAGCACAGTACATACGTCACCTGGCTTTTGTTCCCGGTGCTCTTTTATTGACTCCGCAATGAGGTGGGCTTCCAGACGATTAATGGATTCATTCGAAAACTTCTCTTCATCTTCGTTTAGTTCTAGTGGAGCGGAAATAACTTCGATGCTCCCGATTTCATTAAATGTGATTTCAGCAGGAACATTCTGATCTTCCGGAGAAACCGTAAAAGAATCCTGCCCACTAAAACCCTGCCCCAGAGGTAAGATCGTTTGAAAGAGTGAATTATTGAAATTGATGATTTCTGCCAAAGAACGATAGTTATTGGCCAGTGAGCGCACTTGTAATAACTTTGCGCAATCTTTAAAAACCTGAAGCTCTCCACCTCTAAAGCCATAAATCGCCTGCTTGGCGTCCCCTACACAAAACAATCGTGAATAATCATCGCCAATCAGACGCTGGATAGTTTTAAACTGCAGAGCTGACGTATCCTGAAACTCATCAATAATAAAATAGGTGTAAACTTTCTGGATCCTTTCTCGTAGGTCTTTATCTTCCAGCCCCATTGAAACGAAGTAGGCAATATCGCCGAAGGTCATACCCTGATTGGGGTCTAGCCTTTCATCGATCCAGTTAAAAAGTTCCTGACAAAGATTAAACCAAGGCAGGATTTTTCCTTCAAAATGAGTCGTATAATCCTGGCAAACTTCTAGCCAGGATTTGGTCCATTTGCGAAGACCTTGAAGTCCCTCTAATGCACTGTCGTGAGCTGGAGATTTTTTACTAGCAGTCCTCTCCGGCATTAACCTCTTACCGTCAAAAAGGTTATAGTAAATTTCGAGTTTATCCACATGATCAACTTTGGGAAGCCCAGTTTCCTGAACCAGTCCAACAAACTTCTCAAAGGCACTACGCTCTTTTTCGACAGGTAAATCTAAAGACTGTATCTGAAACAGACAATCATCGATATTATTTAAGACGTAAGATTCCTTAAGAACATTGGAAATAACATCTGGATGGACATCCTTTACGGTTAACTCTTTCCACAATAATCTCAGGCTTGGATCATTGAAAATACGACTAAAGGCCTTAAGAAGATCTTTCTTTTCTCTGATCAAGATATCCAGAATGTCAGAGGGAACAGAATCATACCGTTTTTCAAACCACCCAGAAAGAAGCTCACTTACCTGATCTATCCTTTCTGTATCGAAGATGATTTTAGCTTCAGTGGAAAGATGAGGAAAATAGCCCGCGGTAATCAATTTGCGGCAAAAGCCGTCAATAGTTGTAACCATCAACATCGGGATCGCCTCATTGGCCACACGCCAAAGTTCTTTTTGCTCTTCCGTTTGGGAAAGTTCAGCAAACTTTTCCGTCAAACGGATGCTCATTTCTCCAGCCGCTTTTTTCGTAAAGGTCATCATGACCACTTGTGAATACTTTTGACGAAGGTAATCTTCAAAAGTCTCCTGTGGCCCTGCTGTGAATTCACTCATCCACTTCCGAGTGAGATAAACAATATGTTCAACCAGAACAAATGTTTTGCCTGAACCTGCCCCAGCTCGCAGTAGTATTCCACCCTGATGTTCGATTGCCTTTAATTGTTCAGCGTTGGGTGACCTACTCATTAATCATCTCGCTTTTTACACAAATTTTTGAGAGTTCACAAAACCTACAGGTCGTACTCTTTCGAGGACGGGCAAGGAACCGACGTTCTTCCTGAATGGTGGTAACTAAGGCATCCATCTTTTCCTGGGCTTCTTTAAATTTTTCAGAGAATGGTTCTTCCAGAAGTTTGAACTTACAAAATTTATTGGCCTTTAAACTGGCAAACAAACCTTCGTCAGTAATAAGGAGGTTTGAGTCAGAAGGTTTATCCAGTGAAACATACCCTAAAACGACATTCTTTTTGGAGAAGTCCCCCACTAAGGCTGAGGCGGCCCTGGCATAAGTCCACAGCTGTAAACTATCCATATCAAGAATTTCAGTATTCGATCAAGCGGCAGATGCCGTTGATTTAAAATCTATGAGAATAATTGAATTTTCAGAAACTCCCAGGCAATCTATTTTTCCAGTGAGCTTATAATTTTCATTGATACTAAAAGCTTGCTCCATTTTCCATTCAATCTTTTCATTCAGGGCAGTTTCCAGATCTTTTAAGAATTGGATTCCATTATAAGACCTGTGATTAAACACAATCTGGTGCTTAAGATAAACTTCCTTAGGAAGAGTCAGTTTATTCTTAAGAATATACTCATCCATCGTTTCCTGTACCAGCTTGGGCAAGGCCTCAATGTCCAGATTCCTTTTATGGAATACTTCAATAAGTTCATGTGAGATGGTTCCCGAGGTCATCGGATCAAAATCATTTTCCAGAGTAATCATTGGAAAAATTTTATCAACATAGTTGAAGTAAAACTTTCGAGGACAATCCAGATAAGACTGAAACTTACTGGCAGAGAAGCTTCCCGAAAAGTGAACTTTAGGGATATCTTGAAAATGATCACGAATAGTCTTGCTGCCGGAAATGTTTGGTGCTCCCTCTTTTTCTAATTCAATATTCTGAAAGAGTTTCTTCCAGACCAGACTATGCTTAAGGGTCGACTCAGACATGAGTACGATCACTTCAGCTTGAGAGAAGAGATCCGTAAACTCCCAGCGTTTAAAATGGAGTTCCAGCTCATTTCTCTTTAAAGGGCCTAGAGAGGAAAGCGCTTTTTGAATGGTTTCGGTATAGTTTTGACCTAAACTTTGAATTTCCTCGAAACGGTCATCAATACCAAGAATCACTCGGCGGTCTCTTTTAACATCTTCCAGGCTGGACATATCTTATAGATCGATCGTAAGTTCTTTTGCCGTAATGGGAAT
>JAEYUK010000233.1 GCA_023432655.1 Pseudomonadota bacterium
GAGTTTTGAGACGGCCGCGAGGGAAGCTCCCGAAGAAATCCCAATGAATATTCCCTCTTCCTTAGCAGACGTTTGGGCCATGGAGAAAGCTTCATCTTTAGTAATGGTGATGACTTCATCAAAAACAGAACGGTCAACAATACTTGGAATAAATCCAGTTCCAATCCCCTGAAGTGAGTGACTTCCTGGTTGCCCCCCGGAAAGTACCGGAGAATCAGATGGTTCAACGGCGATTACTTTTAAGTTAGAGAATTTTTCTTTTAAGACTTTCCCTACTGCTGTTAAATGCCCGCCTGTTCCAACACCAGAAACCACATAATCGAGTCCTTCAGGAAAATCTTTTAATATCTCCAGGGCCGTGGTCTCTGCATGGGCCTTTAGGTTATCAGTGTTCTCAAACTGCATAGGCATCCAGGAATTTGGATCATTTTTATGAAGTTCCTGGGCCTTCTCAATTGAACCTTTAATCCCCTTCTCTTTAGGGGTCAGTTCAAATGTGGCCCCGTAGGCCGCCATGATTCTTCTTCTTTCAACTGACATGCTTTCAGGCATCACGAGAATAAGCTTATAACCCTTAACAGCACAAACCATGGAAAGCCCTATACCAGTATTACCGGAAGTAGGTTCAATCACTGTCATGCCTTTTTTAAGCACACCTTTTTTTTCTGCTTCTTCAATCATATAAAGGGCAATCCGGTCTTTTATCGATGCCCCTGGATTTTGCCGTTCAAGCTTCATCCAAACTTCGGAAGAACCGAATAAACGGTTAATCTTCACATGCGGGGTATTACCAATAACGTCCAGGATGGATTGCCCTTTCATATCGTCCTCGATTATTTTTTAATTTTATCTTTTACCTGATCAAAAAGTGATGAAGCTGTTCCTAAAACCATTCCCGCCGTTTTTTCAACACGGGACTTGATCTCTTCTTTTGGATACTTCGCCATCAACTCCTCAACTTTTTTAGTCGCGTCTTCTTTTGAAATACCAAATTTTTCCTGAACCAGGGCCACCATCTGACCGACGTTGCCTTTAACTTTTTCCAGATCTTTTTCCGAGATAGAATCCCATTTCTTACGGGCCTCTTGAGAAATCTCTTTCCACTTCGATTTTAAAATTTCTGCATCAAGATTCATAAAATGTCCTCTGCCTTCTAAAGTATGGACGGCATCAATGATGGCTTCAGCATCCAGATGGTGCTTAGCATAGAGTTCATCGGCCGAGTAAGCACTCTGACCAAACTCGCCTCTGACTGCCAGAGAAATTATATCGAATTCAAAACCAAGAAGCTTTAACTGATGAGTCAGTTGACCGCCCATCCCGCCAATTAACTGATGATCTTCAACTGTTACGACTTTTCCACCGCTTTCTTTAATCCATCTTCCAATCTGCGAAAAGTCCGAGTGATTTACAAAGCTATGATTAATCACAGCGCAGGAAATTCCTTGTTCTTTTAATTTCTCACGGGCCTCAAGACCTTTGGCCACCAAAGAACCAGAAACAACAATCGCAGCATCAGTACCAGAGGCCAGTAATTGAGGCCTATGAAGCTCGTATTCAAGACCTTCTTTGACTTCTAAAGCGAAGTTTTCCCGGCCAATAAAGAAAATATAAGACTCACCATCATGACCCTGTTCGCGATCAACAGCGATCTTTTTAACGGCACCATAAACATATTCTTCGGCCTCTTTAGCAGAAGCCACATTAACAATGTTTAAATGAGGAATACTCGCCAGAGCACTCATATAAGTAAGGGACTGATGGCTTGCTCCATCGGCCGCATCCTGAAAGCCCGTGTGGGAGAAAATAGCAATAACCGGGGCCTGTGAAAGAGAGGCCATGATGAGGGGTAAATTACCCTTAGTCACACCAAAGGCCGCAAAGGTATCTACCACAGGAATGTATCCGGCCTTACTCATACCGATAGCTGTTGAGACCATGTTCGATTCCGCCACACCAATATCAATAAAATGATCAGGAAAATCAGTATGGAACCCCTTAACACCAGTTGATCCTTGAAGGTCACTGGTAATAGAAAATACCGGGTAATTATCTTTCGCCGCTCGAGAGAGGGCCTTGGCCACTCCGACTTGAATTTTATCTTTAGGTGCACCTGAAGAAGCTTTCTTTTCAGGTTTAACTGTTAAATCATTTGCCCAGCTGGAAAATTCCGCAGGTACTTCTTCACTTCCCCAAATTTCTTTTAGGAAAGCATGGATTCCCTCATCATAGGCCTTAAGCGGGAAACCGTGACCTCCGGAAGAAGAGTCTTGAGTTGATTTTACGCCGTAGCCTTTAATTGTTTTAAGCCAGATACAGACTGGTTTAGAAGGATCTTTTTGAGTCTTTGCAATGGCCTCTTCTAAAGTTTGATAAACTTTTTCCATATCATGACCATTATCGAGCTTAATGACATCCCAGCCTAGGGCCGAAAGAGAATCAAAAGTTGGAACCATAGAGAAAGAATCTTTATCGATTCGTCCGCCAAGCTTGGTATTGTTATCGGAAAGAATTAATACGAATGGATTAAGTTTTCCTTTCTGAGCAAGCCCTGGAACAGCACTAAAAGCTTCCTTAGCTTCCCCTTCCATAGAAGCGCCATCAGAGAGAGAAACCACTGTGACACGGTTTTTTCCAGAGATTTTATCAGCCACGGCCAGACCCTGGGCCTGTGGGAACGCCGATCCCAAAGGACCGTTAGAAAGAAGAACTCCTTCAGGATAGAGATGAGATTCCCCGTGGCCTGTGAGTTTTGAATTCATAGAGCGGAAGCCTTTTAAAGACTCCAATGTCAGGTCTCCATATCCCAGAACGGTTCTTAGGGCGTAGATCCCGTTTTCAGCGTGACCGATATCGTTTACAAAATTAAATTTTTCAAACCAGTTCTTTTCCTGAAACATAATTCCATGAAGAGCAGTCCAGGCCTCAGTCATCGCGGAAGGTCCTCCCCAGTGGCAAGCGGCCCCGCCATTCACAGCGGCCAGATCCATAAGAGCAATGAGTGAACGCGTGGCCTTTGGATTGGCCAGGGTGATCTCCCTTTGCTTTGCGTCTTTAATCGTTACCGAATAACGAGGTGAAGACGTGGGTGCCGGAAGAAGTTTTGATTTAATATTCAAGGGCTTAAGTGACATGAAGGACCACCTTTCATAAGAATAGAATGTGAATTGCCATGAGTATGAAACCCCTAAACGGTTAAGTCCACAAGATTCTTCAGTTTTACTCTTGCCAAGGTGCTTAAAACGGTTTAGATTTTTTGGACTTTTTAAATTAAGACTAACGACAAGGGAAATAACTATGGCACGTCAATGTGATCTAACTGGTAAAAGCCGTCAGGCAAACCATAAAGTGTCTCACTCAAACATCAAGACACGTACTTTTAAACAGCCTAACCTTAAGACTAAAAAAGTTTTTGATCCTGAGTCTGGTCAAACAATCCGTCTTAAACTTGCTACTTCTACCATTAAGACACTAGATAAAATGGGTCTTTCTAAGTTCTTACGCAAATACTACAAATAATTGTAGTATATTTTTACAATAAAAAGTTTAGGGCCCACGAATGTGGGCCCATTTTTTTGTACTGAATTTAAGTTACTTCCGCCGGTGGAAGTAGATCAAAAAAAAAGCTCCCTCACGGGAGCTTTTTTCTTAATAAATAACTTTCACTTCTTTAATCACCACACCCCAACGAGTCTGGCTTGAGTCAGAAGAAAACTCTACCGTTACAGAATCTGTTTCAGTGTAATCAGTTTCATAATTCTCACCTTTACCAGATAGCTTCTCCATCACAACACCCTTAGCATCTTTAAACGTTACGAAATCGTAGCCGTTTTCAGTGTCATACTTTTCAACCACAAACTTCACATATTTTGCACCTGGAAAAGTATAAGTTTTCTTAGTTCTTTCGTTGTTAGCGTATGGGTGAGCTGTTTCAAAAACTTCACTTAAGGATTCAACTCTCCAAGCGTTCTCATTTGGCTCCTGACGAGGAATACGAGTGTCAGTCAGGAAGTTATAAGCACTAGCACGACCGCCGGCCGCTGTTGTTTTTCTATAAGCAGCAGTTGGAACGGTTGTCGCCATTAAACGCGAACGAAGTTCACCAACATTGATTCTTCCTTCTTCAGCAATGAATAAACCAATGACCCCTGATACGTGAGGTGTCGCCATTGAGGTCCCTGAGAAAACTTTATACTCGCCACCAGGAGTGGTTGAAAGAACGTTACTGCCTGGAGCAGCTACGTGAACAGATCTCTTACCAAAGTTAGAGAAAGATGAAAGAGTGTCCTGAGCAGTATGAGAAGCAACAGAAATCACGTTTTCAACCTGATAGCTTGCAGGATAGGAAGGGCGTGAATCGTTATTTGAGCCGTCATTTCCAGCTGCTGCTACGAACACGATGCCTTTATTCTTAGCGGCCTTAATTGAATCTTCCAGAGCTTGCGAGAAACCGCCGCCGCCCCATGAGTTACTCATGACGTCCACGTTCATTTTAGTAGCGTAATCAATGGCCTCAACAGCATCAGCAAGAGAACCAGAACCATCGTCTCCAAGGAATTTAACGGCCATAAGAGAAACTTCTCCCATTACACCTGCCACTCCTTGACCGTTATTATGTTCAGCTCCGATTGTCCCCGCACAGTGAGTGCCGTGATCATTTCCATCCATTGGATTGCCATTATTTCCATTGGCGTTCCAGCCGTAGACGTCATCAATGTAACCGTTGTTGTCATCATCGATTCCGTTACCAGGAATTTCTTTTTCATTTACCCACATATTATTTTTAAGATCTGGGTGATTATAATCAACACCGGTATCAATAACTGCGACTACAACCTTCTTGTCACCTTTAGTAATGGCCCATGCTCTTTCAGCATCAACGTCGGCACCTGAAACACCTGGAGTTTTTGAATAACCGCCATTTCTATCTGGCTCGTTAGCACCTGTATTTT
>JAEYUK010000269.1 GCA_023432655.1 Pseudomonadota bacterium
GGCAACATGGCTATCACGTTCTAAAAGGTGTGGATGAAGTGGTTCCAGTCGACGTTTATGTTCCTGGTTGTCCTCCTCGTCCAGAAGCTCTTATCGAGGGTGTTATGACTCTTCAGAAAAAAGTCGCTAATGAGCGTCTGCTTCGCAACAAGTGGGTAAAACATGCTTAATGTTGATTTCAATAAATTGGCCGAACTTATTAATCAGAATGTTGCTGGAGCAAACGCTACAGTCAATGCTTCTGAGGATGCTAAAACTGATTCAAGCATCACTGTTGAAGCGTCTAAGATTTATGCTGTTGCCGAGTTTCTAAAAACCAATAAAGAAATGCCATTCAATGCTCTTCAAGCGGTGAGTGGTGTTGATTATATGGAGTGGATGGAAGTGTGTTACATCATGGCACATTTTGATTTAGTGACTCCACGTGAATTTATCTTAAAAATTAAGGTAACTGATCGTGTGGCCCCGGCAGTTGATTCTATCGTTCGTCTCTATCCTGCAGCTAATTTCCAGGAACGTGAATGTTACGACATGTTTGGAATCAAATTTAACAATCATCCTGATCTACGTAGAATCCTTTGCCCAGATGATTGGGAAGGCTTTCCTCTAAGAAAAGACTATGTCGCTCAGAAAGTTTATAACGGCATGGAAGTCTATCCTGATAGCAAGATGAATTTCGAAGATCGCGAATTCATTGTTCGTCAGGAGATGATCAAGAAAGCCCAAACACAAGCTGCTAATTAAGGAACTGAACATATGCAAAGCAAATGGGACATTGGTGAACCTGAAAAGCCAACCATCAACACTGAAACAGAACAATTAAAAGCGGATCTTTTGACTCTTAATATGGGTCCTCAGCATCCGGCGACTCACGGAGTTTTGCGTCTGGAAATCTGGACTGACTCAGAGATCGTAGCTCATGCTATTCCACACCTGGGTTATTTACACCGTTGTATGGAAAAGCATGCTGAAAATCTCGACTATCGTGGCGTTATCCCATTCGTTGACCGTCTGGATTACCTAGCGGCAATGAACATGGAGTGGACTTATGTTGCGGCCGTTGAAAAAATGTTGGGCACAGAGGTTCCAAGAAGAGCGGAACTTATTCGAATTCTGGTAGCTGAGCTTCAGCGTATCGCTTCTCACTTAATGGCGTTCGGAACTTATGCTATCGACTTAGGGGCTTTTACTCCTTTCTTATATGCTTTTGATGAGCGTGAGAAAATCTTGAGACTTTTTGAAGAAGTTTCCGGGGCACGTCTTCTTTATAACTACATCTGGATCGGTGGAGTTTGGAATGATTGGACAGACGAGCAGCTAGAGCGCGTAGGTCAGTTCTGTGACGTCATGGAAGAAGAAGCCAAAAAATACAACGAACTTGTTTCCATGAACAAAATCTTCATTGAACGTACCGCTAATGTCGGTGTTCTTTCTGTTGAAGACTGTTTCGCCTATGGCGCTACTGGACCAATCCTTCGTGGGTCTGGATATAAGTGGGATCTTCGTAAGAATAAGCCGTACAGTCTTTACTCTGAGTTCGAATTTGATGTTCCCGTTGGATCGTCAGAAGTTGCTGGTCAGGCCGGCGACTGTTGGAACCGCTACATGGTTCGTATGAAAGAAGTGGTAGAATCAATTAAAATTATTCGCCAGGTCCTTCAGAAGATTGAGCCGGGTCCAGTTATGGGTAAAGTTCCAAAAATTATTAAACTTCCAAAAGGTGAAGTTTATGTAAGACATGAATGTCCTCGTGGCGAACTTGGTATCCACCTTGTTTCTGAAGGGAACGATTCAAAAACACCGTATCGTTTAAAAGTGAAGTCCCCATGTTTCACTCACGTTTCGATGCTCCCTCACATAGCTCCTGGGCAGATGATTGCTGACCTTGTTGCTACTGTTGGTTCTATTGACATTGTTTTAGGAGAAGTAGACCGATGAGCACTATTCACCAAACCGGTTCTGTTAAAGATTATTTTTCTGATCTGATTAGCGGTATCACTACGACGGTTAAAGGTATGTGGATTACCTTTAAATATGTTTGGGCCGTTAAGCCAGTATCAATTGAATATCCTGAAGTTCGCGAAGTTCTTCCTGAGAGAGCTCGTATGCGTCTTTTTAATGATGTTCAAAACTGTATCAGCTGTACTCAATGCGCTATGGCCTGTCCGGTTGATTGTATTTACATCGCTTCAGAAAAGCGTCCTGAAGGGGAAGAGATCAAGAAAACCAGTAACGGCCAACCGATTCGCTTAAAGCTTACTCAGTTCACTATCGATACCGCACTTTGCTGCTACTGTGGTCTTTGTACAACAGTATGTCCGACAGAGTGTCTGACTCACTCTCATGATTATGAGTTTTCTCAGTATACTATCGATACGATGAAGTATGATTACCTTGCTCCAGACGTTATCGCTTGGCGTGACCGTATTGTTAAAAGTTAATTGAAATGAAAAAGGCTCCTTAGGGAGCCTTTTTTTTGGTCTAATTTTAGATTTTTTCTATGGTTTCCACGACAATTTCGGTACTTCTCACTGTGCCTCGAAATTTCACTCTGGTCTCACTTCCGGGAGCGGTTACTGAAATGAATTTCATTGTTTCATAGGAGCTATACGGACTGATTTTGTATTGGCCCCTATCCGTTTTGATATAATCAGAGTCGCCGTTTTTTGTGGCCCGGATTAATGTCCCATTTTGAGAAACTTTTGCGATTTCCCCTTCGGTGACAGAAGAGAATTTTTCCAGCTTGGAAACAGAAGACATATTAACTTCTTTTCCACAACCTGCCACGAGAACTAAAAGAGTAAGTAGTGTTAGTTTAATTACCATCACCTAATGTTCCATTTATTTTAAATTTCCCTTCTTCTTTCAGAATAATAAACTCTGAGCTTTCAGTGTGCTTACTTTTAAGCGAGGAAGATTCTTTAAGAGTCGCAAAATAGATTTCATCCTTGGCCCCTTTCTTCCAGCTCACGTTGAGTTTTGGAATGGATTTTTCCTCGACCTTAGGAAGTTCTTTAATCTTTTGAATCAGTTCTTCTTTGCCGCCGCTATTTTTGATGAAGTTTTTAGTGAAAACTTCATCAATGAGTTCAGTTTGCTTATGATCCATGACCTGGTCATATTTTTTAAACAAATCTTTTATCGCCTGGTCGTCTGAGGCCAGCGCTGAGACAGTAAATAAAGTGACTAATAATATTAATTGAATTCGCATCCGTAGTTCCTTGCCAGGTTTTTAATTTGTCCAATGTAACTCTTCAAATTACCCGGGCATGTGGTGCTGTGGTAATAATTGTGCCACTTCAAGTTTTTAATCAGAGGATATTTTTTTTGAAGCTGGCAGGCCATGCGTGCCACAGAATCCAAAGTCGCTTTAGTAGGATAGCGGGGGTTTTTTCGTGAATAACCATTTGGGTTAGTTTTAGAAAAAGGAGCATAGTTACCCACGACGACGAGTCCTACTGTTGAAAGATTTGCCTTGATTTTCCCATCCTTTACCAGTGTTGGATCAAAGACTCCTTCTTCGCCTTCTTTTCCACACTTAACTTCTTTTTTTGCCCAGATTTCTTTTTGCACTTGGGTCATCGGAACAAAAGCATTAGAGCCGGCATGGGCCCCTACGATTTCGATGGGACGACCTTCACTCATTTTTAATCTTGGAAGAGTTTGGCCCGGGTACGGCGTATTAAGAACGTAAGAATAGCCGATCATATACCAGGGGTCTGAAGCCGTTCCGCGGTTCAAGTGATAATCATTAATTCTTTCCGGAGAGTCGGTACTGGGCGTCTCCGAGTGATGAAGAACTATTGTATCAATAATCTCGACTGGCCTTTTACAGAAACTGGCGTGATGGTTTCGTTTGTAATTGACCTCATTCACTTTACTGTATTCTAT
>JAEYUK010000270.1 GCA_023432655.1 Pseudomonadota bacterium
CATAATTCCTAGGAATAGTTTGAGCTTTTTGCTTTTTTTTAACAATTTCCCTCCCATATAAACTACACCTTATGGGAGGGAAGCCTTGATTGCATTACCTTCAGTTTCTAGAGTCATTTGATAAGAATTCTTAAGATATAAAGCTCTATAAATAGGCCTATAATAATTAAAATAACAATAAAATCTGGAGTCCTATTGTTAACTGAAACGTCAAAATTACTTCTTAAGAGATCACTCGCTTTAATCTTTTTAGTTTCTTGGGGATTGGCACTTTATGGTTTAATTAACTTTTTTGGAAAATCGTTCCAGGAATTTAGGGTCATCGATAAAAGAATTAACAGAGAATTAAAACTTTCTAAAAGTCTCGGAAGAGTCGTTAAAATTGCTCCTTTCGCGGCAATTGTTAAACTAAAAGAATACAGCGGTTGGAAAGATGAATATAACTATCTTCTATTTCAAAACCCCAAAGGAGATGACGCTATATCATCTCAAGTAGTAAAAAGTCGGCAACTTGATGCTTATACGAATTTTAAAGTAATTGAATTGAAAGCAGATTATGCAAGAAATGAAATCGTTTGTATTTTGGAAAATGAAAAAATTGAAAATGAAAAGGTTGTAGTCCCTTGCTCTGATTTAGGTAAGATCGAAGAGGTTACTGATATCTATGAAAAATCTTCTCAGGCTATTTTAAAGGATGGGTACTCATTTATTGCCATTGCATCAGAGTTTCCAAAATATCTTGAAAAAGTTGCTCATGTAAATCAATTTGAAATTCTAAAACTCACATCATTAAGTGAGTTAGATGAACTTTTCACTTACCCTGTTCATGTATATGGTTGGGAGTATGGTGAGATCATATACAGATTACCTGTATTTATTGAAAATGGTCAGAAGTTAGATGAGAAGTTTTTATCGTATCTTATGTTTACCGAGATTCGTAGAGAAGATCTTTCCGACACGAGTTTATCCAATTATTTATTCGGACGTAAAATTAATGAAAATGCCGATAAATGGATTAGGAAATCTATTGGGGATTCACAGAAACGATGGGCCTTGTTTAGCATCGCTATATTTTTGGAACGCTTCATTCTTAATCAAGAGATCAAAGACCCATATGTTGCTAGAAGGATTTGGGCGCGTTTCAATGAACTTAAGCAGTGCTTATCACCACTTTTTAATGCCGAGGGACCTCTAGAGAAGTATTCAGAGGAACTTAAAGCTGTGATGTTTGATCTAAATGATATGGAGCAATTTGAAAGGTTCGTTCAGTTCGTTCAGCTATCAAAAAGTCTTGATAATAAATATCTCCCAGAGAAAACGGGGTGTGCTATTTATCGATGGCCCGATTTTTGATCTTTTTTCGATTTTTTAAGTAAAGAAGAGGTGCAGTTAAAAAATATAACCATACTGCTTGAAACGATAAGAAAGTTATTAATCGTAGTACTGAGTGTAATTTTGTTGGATTACCTTCTATTGGTGGCATTAAGTTTATACTTAGGTATTGAGCAAAAAGTATGCCCGAGCCAAAAAACTTTAATAAGGCGATTAAAGTTAAAGCGATGTATTTTGAATAGATCACATTTATATCTTTAAATCCATGGCCCGCAAACAACATACCAATAGGCATTAAAAACATTGAAAGTAATGCAAGGATTACCGCCAGCGTAATTTTAGTTTTAGTGGGCGTTAATGCGTTAAAGATTTCTTGAACTAAGGAGTCGATATACTTCATTTAATTCCTTAAAAAATGATTTCTTCAAGGATAACAAATTATTGCTCCAAGTACCCCTTAATTTGCGCTCTCGCAATTTGATAATCTTTCTTAATGTCGGCATACCGAAGCTTCGCTTCAACGATGCGGGTAAAGGCCTGTAAAACATCCGGGGAGTTTTTTACTCCTCTCGTATATTCGTTCCAGACATTTTCATAATAGCGCTGGGCGATCTTATTGTTTTCTTCGGCCGAATGAACCAGGTCATGGTTTAAGACATAGAGTTCATAAGAATTGGCGTACTGAGACTGGAGTTCCAGAACCTTTTGTTTCTTCAAATGGTCCAGGGACATTGTACGATAAGACTGAGTAACAGAATTCGACTTGGCCTGAAACCCATCAAAGAAGAAAGTAAGTTTAACACCTAAGACTTCCCCTTGATCTCGATCCATTTCATTCGTTTTATCTAAAGTTTGAAAGCGGGTGGTTTTAGCGCCATAAAGATCTAGTTGCGGAGTCCACCATCTGGAATTAAGCGAACTTTCAAATTCAAAGGTGGATTTTAAGGCTTCGAGAGTTTTTATTTCTCGGTGCTTTTCACCGGTAAATTCTTCATTCTCAAAATGATCCAAGGCATGCTCTGGTTCGTGGACATTGAGCTCGGGCACTTCATAGTTAGTATCTAATGGGTGATTCAGAAGGGCGGCCATGGCCCGCATATTATTAGAGAGGATGATACGCGCTTTTTTTAGGTCCTGGCCCAGCTGAATTTTAGTCTGGTTAAAGTCAATTTCATCAGTCTTAGTCGCAAGATTATTCCTGATTTTCTTTAAGGCCGATTGAAGATTGGTTTCATTTAGTTTAAGGGCAGTCTCTAAAATGCTGATGACTTCTTTTTGATAGAGCATTTGCCAGTAAAGAGTTCGGGCCTCAGTCAAGGCATTGAACTTGGTGTTTTGAAGTTCAGATCGGGACCGATCTAATTGAGAGGATCTCGATTTTTCCTGGAGCTCATCTCGCCCGCCATTATAGAGATTAATCGATGCCATCGCAGTGGCATAACCATAAGAATTAGAGATGTCGTCTTGGGGTGTTCCGTCGGTATTCTCATAACCTAAATTAAGCTGTAGGCGAGGTAAAAAGGAGCGACGTAAGTGGCCTAAGTCGCTTTGACTTGCCTCTATGTCCGCCAGACTACTGGCGATACGTCCATTTCGACTCTCAATGAGAGAGGGAAGATCCTTGACGTCTAGTTTTATAGTTGCCGCCCCAGATGTGGCGGCCGAAATTAATAAAAATAATGGTAAGGCCTTAAGCATAATATTAATCCAGGTTATCAAATCCTACGAACAGTTTCTCTGTACCTTTTTTGAAGGTGACATAGATATCAAACGGCTTCTTTTTTTGCTTCGGGATTTTTCCCATAAAGTGGTCGCCGTGGCCCATGAGCGTAAATTTTTCTTTGGTTTTGGCCCTTCTGTTTTCGACAGTCCCTTGGGCTTCTTTGGATAGTCCCTCAAGCTTAAGCTGATTCATATTTAAGTCATAAAGATACACTCTCACCGTTCCATCTTCAGAGCGCACAATTTCAGCTTTCAGGATTGGAGGATTATTTTTTACCTTGGCCTCCATCTTGTCTTCGCTCACCACGTTACCCATAATGCCGCCAAACTTTGAAAGCTCCGTAGGCATTTCTCCATGGCCTTCATGGGCAAAAGCGAGGGTACTGAATAATAACGTCAGGCAGATTAAAAGTAATTTCATATAAGCTCCTTATTAAGGTGTTTGTTACGTTCATGGTTTAGCCACTTCATGCTAGATTTCTTTCCGAAGTGATAAAAGATCGTTGGAGTGACAATCAGATCAAGTAGGGTGGATGAGAGAACGCCTCCGATAATCACGATACCAACTGGATAGAGAATTTCTTTCCCTGGTTCTCCTTGAGAAAGAGCTAACGGAATCACCGCCAGAATGGACGGCACGGCGGTCATAAGAACCGGTATCATTCTTTCGACCGTCCCTCGGACAACCATTTTTTCAGTGAAGTCTTCGCCCTCTTCTTTCAGAAGATGGAGGTAGTGACTAATCATCATAATGCCGTTTCGGCTGGCAATCCCACACAAGGTAATGAAGGCCACGAGAGTTGCAACTGAGAGCACTCGCTCGGTAACGAAAATGGCGACAATACTTCCAATGAGGGCCATCGGAACGTTAAGCATGACCTGTAAGGAAAGAATAGTCGATCGGAAGTGGATATAGAGTAGAAAGAAAATACCCAGCATCGAGAAGATACTTAAGATCGCAATCATGCGGGAAGCACTCTGTTGATTTTCGAACTGTCCGCCGAGTTTTATATAATATCCCTGAGGGAGTTTTACGGTATCTATTTTTTTATTTATTTCGTCAACTACCGATTGTAAATCTCTTCCGGAGGTGTTGGCCGAAATGATGATTCTTCTCTGAAGGTTTTCTTTATTGATCATGTTGGGGCCTGTGCCCTGATAAATATCCACCACATCTTTGGCCTTCACGTGATCACCACTTGGAAGAATTTTTACAAGGGTATTCTCTATCGATTCAGGTGTCGCCCGTGATTTATCATCCAGACGCGTGAAGATATCAAACACTCTCTGGCCTTCAATTATTTGACCAACATAATCACCGTTTAAGGCTATTTCTAATTCATTGGTTAGATTTCCGACATTGATTCTGTTCGCACCGCTTAGTTCTCGGTCTACCACCATC
>JAEYUK010000324.1 GCA_023432655.1 Pseudomonadota bacterium
GCGGTGGCTTTACCACCTTCACCGGTAATCGTGGCAAGGCCTATGAAGACACCCACCCTACTTTCCACCTATCAGTAAATTATTTTTTGGATTTTCAAAAAGCGATCACTTTAGGTCTAGAGTACTCTAAGCACACCATGATCCTTGATACGGCGGTTAATGGTTATCCCACGCAAGGACCTATTGGTGCGGTGGTTACCGATTTCACCAGAGTCTTTGTGGGTTATAAGTATTATATCGACACCACTGATCTAGGAACCGCCATTACCTACTCGAATCCTCATTTCATCGGTCGCCTTGAGTATTGGTACCAGAGTTCGAAGTTCCTCGACCGCGAGATCCCTAAGGATTCCGGAGGCGGGATTGGAACCGGTATCGGATTTGGATTGGAATTTCCTGTGGAGTTAAAACAGTCCTATATTAGCGTGGAAGGAATTTACCATGTGGTTAACTTCTACGATAAATTCACCCAGGACTTCAGACAAATTCCGGATGAAGAAGATAGTACCTATGGATTTGAGGATCTCACTGGTAACGTTATCTCTGTTATTATCACCTATAATTTTACCTGGTGAGCGTGTGATTTTTTCACACTTTTATCTTGAGAACTCAAAGAATGTTATAAGAAGGCATGTATAAATTCTTCCTTCTAACCTTTCTTTTCTTAGGCCAATTGGCCCAAGCTTCAATTGATAGAGCTGATTATTTTAAATTAACCAGTGCTCTGGAAGGAACTTATGCCGAACAAATCCGCTCACTGGGTGGTCATCTTAAATTCACTTTAAAAGAGATAAAGGCTTCGCCCAATGCATTTGCGGCCAAAAGAGCAGATGGAACCTGGGAAGTGACTGTAATCGAAAGCCTCCTCACCCTGGAGGAACAAACCAAATCCACCCTAGGAATCATTCTGTGTCATGAACTAGGCCACTTTCTGGGTGGAGAACCTTATGTCGTAGGTATCCAATTAACTCCTGCTGTTCGAAGCCGCGCTCCCAAGAAAATGTCATGTGAAGGCCAGGCCGACTATTTCGCCACTAGCGAATGCATTAAAACTCTCGCCCGAAAGTTGCCAGATCTTTTTTCAGATAACAAAGGCCTGTTAAATCCACTCATGGCCCAGGAATGTGATCAGAACTTTGAAAACAAAGAAGATAAAAACCGTTGCCGGGAAACAGTGATCGCTTCTCATCAAACGGTTCTGGTTTATCAAAAAATGCTTCGAGAGATGAATGTGCCTGAAAGTTTTTTTGGCAGAACTAATAACGACCAGTCAGATCGAGTACTCAATAATGTGGGTGAATATCCAAGTCTGGATTGTCGTTATGAAACTTTTATCAACGGGACATTGTGTTCAGGGCTTTCCGAAAATGAATGTCATGATGCTAAATGGGCCCGACCAGCGTGTTGGTTTATATAATAAAAAGGCCCTCTTTCGAGGGCCAGATGACTTAAGACTTTTTAGAAGCTTTCTTTTCAACCTTTTTCATTCTCCGCTCAATATCAGTCGAAGTTCTGAAAATAAGATGGACCGGCGTATTCGTTAGATCAAACTCTTTACGAAGACCGTTAATGAGATAGCGTCGGTAGTTTTCAGGAATGCCTTGGGACTTGTTACTAAAGAGTAAGAAAGTCGGAGGACTAGACTTCAACATCGAAGCATATTTCACCTTGAATCTGGTTCCGCTGGTCTTTTTAACGACCACCGGATTTCTATCAGTGAGCTGAAGTAAGCAGCGATTCAAGGCCCCGGTTGGGATCTTTCTGTTTCGAACAACAATTGTCCGTTTAACGGCTTCACGAAGATAATTGATGTTACGATTCTTCTGGGCCGAGATTGTCACGAGCTGACAAAAACTTAGCCAAGGCACTTCATCCCGGAGATTTTCAAGCCACTCTTTTTTCTTCTTCTGATCAGCAAAGATGTCTTTTAAAAGATCAATCTTATTTAAACAGATAATAACAGACTTACCTTTTTCAAGAGCGATATCACAAAGGCGGCGATCCTGATGGGTGATCCCTAAAGTGGAATCAATCATGAACAGAACGATATCGGATTCGGTAATGGAACGAAGAGAACGGTAAACACTTTGTGTTTCAATGAAGCCTTCGACCAATTTTGATTTCCTGATACCGGCGGTATCCACTAGTTTAATCGAGCGCCAACGATTTACGTACTGAGCGAACTCGAGGTCAGAAACTTCCTCTTCAGGCATGGTGTCCCAATTCTTCTCAATTTCTCCCAGAATTTCTTTCTCAGTATAGAGGTCACTTCCGGTATTTGATTCATCGAAACTAAAATCAGGTCCGGCACTTCCGTCTTCACCAAGCTCATCTTCTTCAAATGTAGACTCAACGGTTTGACCGAACTCGACGTAAATTTTCTTTTCTTCTTCGGTAAGATCTTCTTCATCAACAGCGATATTAAGATCAATATCCCCTGACTCCTGGAAACGCTTAAGTTCTTCCATCATCTCTTCATTATCTTTACGGAATTGATTTTCACGAGTCGTGAGCATCTCCACGTCCGGGCCAAAATAAAGATCAATATAGCCTTCAATTGGATCAACGGTAGTTCCCGCAATTTCCGACACCAAGGCCCGCTGAGCGCCCACCAGGCAATTAAGCAGTGTGGACTTACCGGCATTAGGAGCACCAATGATGGCGACTGAAGCGACCACATCGTTTCTCGGCTTCACACCGTTTTGAAGATGAGGATCGACAGAGCCCGCAAGCTCAGTTTCTTTGAATTTAGTAGCTGTCTTTAAAAGTTTTTCACGAAGATCATAGAATCCGCGATTATGTTCGGCCGAAACCCGGAGCATGTCTTCTTCATCAAGGCCCAGTGTATAGAAATCGTACTGATCCCCTTCCTGTTTTTCAGTGTCGAACTTATTCATCACCAGCCAGAACGGTTTTTTGGTCGATTTAATATAGTCACAGATACCTTTATCAAAAGGAAGAAGTCCTTCTCTGACATCTACTACGAATAAGACTAAATCTGATTCACTAATGGCAAGCTTCGCGTGATCGGCCATGAGATTAAAAAATGGATCGACATTATTCTTCTTCTTATGAGTATCGATCTCAATTTTGTCCGGATAAAAGCCACCGGTATCGACCAGAATGATATCCTCATTAAGTTCTTCACCGTCCACCACTTCTTCAAGTTTCATAATGCCGTAGTGACGGTCACGAGTAACTCCCGGCTGATCATGGGTCATCGCCAGGTGTTGTTTTTTCATCATTCGGTTAAAGATAGTACTCTTACCGACGTTAGGTCTTCCGATGATGGAAACCACCATTGATCTTTGATTCATTTCTTCCTCCACACACGTGTAGATTTCTGAGTACGAGGCAGACCAATCTCATCCAAAACGTAGTTGTTATTAAACCACTTTGGTGAAACCTTCACGTGAAGATTCAAGTGAACCTTCCCCCCTGTCATGGCCTCAATTTTTTGACGAGCTTTCACACCGATTTCTTTTATGATGGATCCGCCTCGGCCCACCACGATCGCTCGCTGAGAAGGACGGTTAACTAAAATGGATGCAGAGATATGGGCTTCTGGGGCCGCTTCTTCATCTTTTTTTCGAATGTCCTTATACTCATCAATGATCACAGCTATTTCATAAGGAAGTTCTTCCTTTAAAAGACGAAACGCCTGTTCACGAATGTATTCTGTCACAAAAAAGCGCTCATTCATGTTCGAAGCGTCTCCACCCGGGTAGAGATGAGGAGCGTTTTGGGCAGCATCAACGATCGCACCAGTGAGTTCATGAATATTGTGACCATCTTTTGAAGAAATCACAAAATGCTTCTCTACTGTCGGGCATAATTCCTGAATTTTTACCAGGACACTTCCTAAACTTAGTTCTTCTTTCTTAACCAAGTCGGCCTTTGTGAAGATGATCCATGTTTTCGACAGAGGATGTTCAAAATTTTTCAGGAAGTCTTTAAATTCGGCGACAACATCCGTTGTGAGATCCAACAGCACAAAGTTTAAGTCTACACCTTCTGCTCCCATCTGGGCCTGGCCATTCATTCGCTTGTTTAATTCCTGGGCGGTAGAGTGAACTCCCGGAGTATCTACGAGAACAACTTCAGTGCGGTCGATAGTAAAAGCGCAGTGAAAATGATTTCGTGTCGTTTGTGGTTTGGAACTCACAATCGATAGATCAAAACCCATAAGATGGTTAATGAATGAGCTCTTTCCAACATTGGGTTTTCCCAAAACGGCAATCATGATCGCTTTGTTATGGGGATGTTGATTTTCAAATAACATATGATCTCCTTAAATTAGGTCTTTTTTTAATGCTTCTTGGGCCAGGGCCTTTTCACCAGATTTCTTCGAAGGGAAAACTCCTTTCAATATTTCGATCTCATTTATCCATAAAGTAATTTCAAACTGATCCCCTTTGTCCTGTGAAGAGTAGCGGGGAAGCTTTTTATATTTCTTAAGTGAGAGCTCCTGAATCTTAGATTTAGCATCATACTGATCCAGGAAATTTTCCGAGAAGGCATCCGGAATAAATTCATTCAGCCATTTTAAGATCAGAGCTTTCGTAAACTCAAAACCGTGATGACGATAAATCTGGGCCAGAAGGGCCTCGAATGTATCAGCGAGAACTGTGGCCTCGAGGTAGAGTTTCTTTATAAATTCACCCTTACCAACTATGATGAGATCACTAAGACCCAAGGCCCGCGCCATTAGAGCGAGGCTTTCTTCATTGACTAAAGCGCTTCTTAACTTTGAAAGATATCCCTCTTTCATTCCCGGAAATCTTTTATAGAGCTCTTC
>JAEYUK010000354.1 GCA_023432655.1 Pseudomonadota bacterium
GATTATTTACTTCGTAAGTGAGTAATCCCAAAAGAATTTTTTGAAAAGAGCTCTTCACTCACCCAACAGCCTTCAACAATATTGTCCCCATTATTGTAAAGGCCTTCTTCACAATCATCAATGAATTCACCGGTCTTACGATTCTTGCACAGGCACTTTCGATCTTTATTGGAGTGATGAAATCCCGAACCCCAGGTGTTTCGAAGAAGATAATGACATTGCCCTTCGATTTTCTTTTTTCCTACAATCAGTGAGTCGTGAGGGGAGCAATCTGACTTTAAATCAACGTAAGGACTTTTACTTGTTCGAGTGATGCCCACATAGGAAGATTCATAGAGGGCCTGGGCACAATAAGAGATAGCAATAGGGGACTTATGATCATTCAGGACTTTATCTAAAGCAGGTGAAACTTCATCGTCTGTTTTGGGAAAAATAAAACGGGGAGAGGACGTCGAAATATTTTGTGGATTACTTTGGCAATTACTCAGAACAAGATTGGAAAGCACATCTCGGGAAGACATGCTACTTAGGGCCCTAAGTTCTGGAATAAGTTGATCAAAGGTTGGATTTCCACCGCAGTAAGGAGCGTGTTCTGTGATGACTCTGTTGATGGTGGCATCGATATTTTCTGAAGCTGTCGCAGGAAGGACCGTTACTAGTTTTTCAATCAGCCCCATGACTTCAATCTCGGTGGCGTTAGCTTTTCGCGTCCACTCGGACAGAGAACTATTGATTGTTTCAACTGGACAATTACCATATTGTTGAACCGCCTTAATGGCATCGATAGCGATTCCCATATTGATACCAGGTCTGTCATTTTTTTCGGCATATTTTAAGGCCGTCCAGATAGGATGAACGCTTCTCTCTTTGTTTCCTTTCTTAATCAGTTCATAGTCAAGAAGCTGTGAAGCTGTGTAGGCGTAACAAATATTTAGTCCATCCTGATCGAAGACCGGAATTTTCTGGAAGGGAGAGTTCTCTTCTGTGACGAGATTTAGCGGCTCACAGGTCGCCCAGGCGGCATTGATGGAAAAAATTATGATTAGGAGGAATCTCATTTCAAATTCCTCACCAGCGCATTGGTATCAATTAAACTTTTATCTTTAAACTGACAGAAAGACTGCTCATTATTTTGTGTGTCTTTTAAGATCACCACCCGGAGTTTTAAATCATGACACAATTGGGCCGCGGGATTTTGGCCCATGAAACTTTTTGAAGTTACGGGATGATTTAATTTAGATCTGGCCTCACATTTTTCTGTAAGACAGCGGGACGAGACCCAGCCTCTCAGGGACTTATCCCAGCAAAGTTTTTCTTTGAGTTCATAACCAGTAAAAGTTTCGCAGTTATTTGCTAAGGCGGTACTGGTTAAAAGTAATAAAAGGAAAGTGAGTTTCATAAAAATCCTACCTCCTTCATTATCCGGCATATGCCGAGAGAGTACGAAGGAGGTAAGAATTGCTTAGTAATTCTGACGGAAGATAACTTGATTGCGGTCAGGGCCGTAAGCATAGATTCCTACAGGGATCCCCAGGGCCTCCTGAATATAATTGATGTAGGCGTCGCACTCACTGGAAAGCTTATTGGATGAAAAATCATCGGTGAAAGGCTTAAGCTCTTTGAAGAGAGGTTTGGCGTTATAGAGATTAATTCCCGGATAAGCGCAGTCTACAATTTTTCCATTTACTTCATAAGCGTAACAAACCTTGAGCTCTTTTAGGTTACTTAGAATATCAAGTTTCGTTAGAGCGATGGAAGTCAGCTGAGAGCACTTCACCGAGTAGCGAAGAAGTGGAATATCCAGCCAGCCACAGCGGCGTTTACGTCCAGTGGTTGCTCCAATTTCTTTTCCTTTAATTTGAATTTCTTCTCCCACTTCATCAAAGAGTTCAGTTGGAAAAGGGCCTTCGCCCACGCGAGTGGTGTAGGCCTTGGCGACTCCGATCACTTCTTCTAGTTTTCGTCCTGGAATTCCAGCACCAGTGTAAATCCCGGCTCCAGCAGTAGAGGAGGAAGTTACATAAGGATAAGTTCCATAGTCGATATCCAGAAGAATCCCCTGGGCCCCTTCGTAAAGAGCGCGTTTCCCTTGAGCGAGCTTTTCATCGATGAGACTGAAAGTATCGGTGACGAAAGGTTTAAGAGATTCACCATAACGGTAAAGGCGTTCAACTTCTTCTTCAATGGTGGGAATATCAATTTGGTAAAGGTGCTTAAAGAGAATCGCTTTTTCGGCGTAGCCACTGGAAAGCCTTCTCACGAGGGTATCTTTATCCAGAAGATCTTTTACTTTAATCCCACGGCGGCTGACTTTATCTTCATAGGCCGGGCCAATTCCTTTGCCGGTGGTTCCGATTTTTTCAGGCCCCTGGGATTCGCGGGCGGCATCGAGGAGTTTATGATAACTCGTGATCACGGTTGCAGAAGAAGAGAGTTTTAAATTTTCTGGACCAACTTTGGTAACAGCATTGATGGTAGCGAGTTCTTTTAAAAAATTCTCAGGTTCAAGAACAACACCATGGCCGATGATGGAGAGACAGTGAGGATGAAGAACTCCACTAGGAATCACGTGAAGGACTGTTTTTTGTCCGTTCACCCAGATCGTGTGGCCGGCATTATGGCCACCTTGATAGCGAATAACCATATCGCATTTTTCTGCCAGAAGATCGGTGATTTTACCTTTTCCTTCATCACCCCATTGAGCACCAATAATCGCCAAAGTTTGCATAATACCTTTCTTGTTGATTGTGTTGGAGAGGCCTTATTTTACTTGGCGAGGGGTGAAATAAAAAGGGGAGAAATGTCTCCATTTCTCCCCCGGGAAAGGCCTAAACACTCCTGGGAGGAAGTATGCTTAGGCAATCGATCTGAGTTCTAAACGACTTTGCAACGTATCAAGAACATTCTGGAATTCGCTAAGTGTTGGTAAATTCCCGAAGTGCGTGTTTTCATGCATGTTCATGGACACGAAATCAAAAATTTCTACAGGGGTGGATTTGTCATAGTCCTTTTGAAAAGCTCTCCAGTTGGACTTACCGGTTTTGCGGTAGTTTTCAAAAAGATTTTCCACCATTTCCTGCTTCGACTTCACTCCACCCCCGACCACCTGTCCGGCACTGTCGATGTCCAAATACCAAACACGGTAATCATTCTGATTCTTGGGGTGCTGTTTTGATTCTACGGCGATGGCCAGAAACATAAGGACCTCCTTGCTCTCGAAAGATAACGACATCTTGTCGTTTGCTTTGTGTGTGTTGGAAGGTCACCTTTGCATCCCCATCCTAGAGATATGGATGACCTTTCTCGCATCCTGCTTAACTCTAGAATCTCTTATGCCCCTATGGATTGTAACGAAGATTTCACTAACATCAACTGAGCTGTTTGGGAGAGAAAGTCAGAATATTTAGAGTCAAAAAGGGACTCATGGGAAAGTCTATGGAGTTTTGCCAACTTGCCCCGACGGGGTAGGGGCGAAAAAGAACCAAATCCTGAGTAAAAAACTTCGAATCTTTGTCTTTCCAAAAATTCTTCTTCGGGCGAAACTAGCTTTCATAGGAGTCATATGTCGGTTATTCGTTCCAGTATTAAAATGGCCATTGCCACTTTCTGCTCTCGTATTCTTGGTCTGGTGAGAGAGCAGGTGATGGCGGCCTATTTTGGCGCCTCTGGAATTACTGACGCCTTTTTAGTTGCCTATCGTATTCCTAATTTGCTTCGAGACCTTTTTGCAGAAGGAGCTTTCTCTTCTGCTTTTGTTCCTACTTTCGTTGAGGCCAATCAAGAATCTCAGAATGAATCAAGACAACTTTTGTGGTCTCTCTTCTGGCTTCTTTTTTTTATCACCGGAACTTTCTGTCTGGGGATTATGATTTTTGCTCCAGAGCTCATAAGTATTTTCGCTCCTTCATTTAAAGATTATCCGGAAAAATTCCAGATTACGGTGAACCTCACCAGAATCATGGCGCCTTTTTTGACCTTTGTTTCGCTGGCCGCTCTTTTTATGGGAGCACTTAATTCTCTTAAAGTATTTTTTATTCCGGCGCTGGCCCCGGCTTCTTACAACGTGATGAGTATTCTCTGCATGATCACGCTCTCAAGTGTCATCAGCGGTATGGGGCATTCACCGATCTACTCTCTGGGGATAGGAGCGATGCTGGGCGGATTCATGCAGGCTGCGGTGCAATTGCCTCTTATTTGGAAGAAAGGACTAAAACCTTTATGGCCTAAAGAGTTCTGGACCCCACGCTCGAAAAAAGTTTTTAAATTGTTGGGCCCTGGGCTGATTGGATTTGCCGCGACTCAGGTAAATCTTCTTATTACCACTATTCTCGCGACGCCAATCATTGGAGCGACTTCATGGCTCAATTATAGCTTTCGATTATTTCAGCTGCCCGTGGGGATTCTTTCGGTTTCGATCGGGAACTCAAATCTCGTGCACTTTTCTGAAAGCTGGAAAAAAAGAGATGTCGCTGGCGCCAAGGCTTCCCTTCAGCAAAGCTACTACCTGTCGTTCTTAACGGTGATGCCCGCGATGGTGATCCTCTACTGTTTATCAGAGGAAATTGTGAACATTATTTTTGAGCGCGGGAGATTTACTCGGGAAAGCACACTGATGACCGCTGATGCCCTCAGAATGTATGCTTTAGGATTACCATTTTATGGAATCTATAAAATTTGGGTCCCGACTTTTTACGCTCTCGACCGTCAAAAAATCCCGGTCCTGGCCTCATTATTCTCAATCGCCTTTAATATCGTTTTTTGTTTAATGCTGACTCCGGTTTATGGATTTAAAATTTTAGCTTTGGGAACCACACTCTCAGTTTTGGTGAATTCAGGAATCCAGAGCTGGATTTTAAAGAAAGATTTAGATCTGTCGTGGAACTTTTTCTTTTCAGGAAGGATCTGGAAGGTCATCGGGGCCACTCTCGCGGCGGCGGTTGTGACAGAAACTTTTCTCAAAGTTGAGTTCTATTCTCAGCCTTTTCTCGCTAAATGCCTTTATTTAGGAGTGCAAATCGCGTTAATAGCCCTTCTTTACCTCTCGTTTTTAGTGATGATGGGAGAGCGTAGCGCCGTCAACGCGCTCCTGGGGAAGCTCACAAAAAAGTTCACTCGAAAGTAAAATAAATCAACGCTTTAACTTGTGTCAGAAAAGCTTTTTAGTTATTCTGTTTAAAGAAATACCTATTTAAGGAAGTTTTGATGAAAACTGATTTTGAAACGCTTAAAGCGCTGTCGACATACACAATCAACCACCTAAAGCAGGCGGAGATGATTGAGTTTGCTGTTGATTCTCGCGCTGAACTAATTGAAGCCCTGGCCACTGAATACGGTGTGAGTTTTGCCACTGATGAAAACATTAAAGAGCAGGCGATCGAAGAAGTTGAAGAGAAGTTCGGGGAAGATATTCCTGGTGACATCACTGAAACTGAAATGTTCAACCACGCTCGTAAAGAGATCATTAAATCATTTAATGGTGAGAACATTGGTGGACTTTACCTTATGGAGTCGCTCCATAACATTGCTATTAGAGTGAAGAACTTTCTTCTTTCTAATGATTTGATCGAAGACGTATTTGCGTCTGATGAAGAACTCATTGATTTTACTATTGATAAACTTAGAGGATTTGCGCCTAAGCGTAATTAAGCTTTTCCTGCTTGAGATTCATGGATGAAACTTAAGCAGGCCAGGCTCTCTTCAAAAAACGGTCCTTCTAAAGATCCATTCAGAACTGAGCTCTTACTTTCAAAAATAAAATATCCGGGATCGTTTAAAGCGCGCATGATATAAATGTCGTAATAAATACGTTCTATTTGATCTTCCGAGCCTTTTCCTTCAACACGAATGACCTCTTGAAACTGCTCCTGGATTTCTGAATCTCTAAATAAAACACGTGAGTCAGTTTCAAAAACCACATCCATGTCGTACTCAATTTTTTCGAGGTTGAGTTTGTCTTCTAAGAGGTCGGGCATGGATTTGCCTTGATGATCGGGGAAATAAGAGAAAGTAGCGTACCAGTCGTATCGGGTATCAGTTCGCTCAAACTTAATGTGATGATCATCCTGTTCAGTAATAGTCCACCAGCGTGGGATCTCGAGTCCCAGGTTTCCGAAGCGGACCAGGTAGGATTCTTCTTTAAAAGTGGTCTTCTCTTGCCCAATAATTTTAAGGGTATAGAAAGCTCCTCCTAAGACCAGGAGAACCACAAGCCAGTCAAAAGCATGGTTGCTGAAAATATCCATAAGTGGGCCGAATCATAGCATAGGTTAAGCTAAAGTTTCACCATCTTCCTTCCGATAGTTAATCGTCGTGGGCCTATTTTTTGGACAATTTTGCCTAACATAGTCCCATTCTGATCAAGTGTTATGATGTTAATTAGAATTCTCCCCGGGTAGGGAGATCATTATTTGGGTAGGAACACTATGAATAAGTTTATCCCTCTTTTTATGGGCCTGATGTTTCCTCTAGCAGGAGCGTTTGCCGACACTTTTACGAACGAGGCAGTCGAATTCTGTCGTTCGAAAGGTGGTTCTTACTCCATGGGAAGTATGGTGGAAGAAGGGGAGAATTACTGCCGCCAAGTCACCTGTAAAAAAACAAACAGTGATAGATATGAAATTCCGGACGGCACACCAGGCCCTGAGGCCAACGTCGAAGCGACTAAACGAGTGTGTATTAAAAAGTCCATTGTCGATGGGAATTTTGATACGGCCGGTGCCGGGAATTCTTCTGGTGCCACATCTGGCTCAGGCGCAACTTCGGGCTCAGGTTCAACTTCCGGTTCGGGTGGCGGATCTTCTTCAGGGTCAGGTGCAACTTCTGGTTCAGGAGCAGCGGGTGGTTCTGGAGTAGGAGTGACTGCCGGATCAGCTGGCGGAGCCTCTTCTGGTTCGGCCGGTGGGGACGCTTACTATTGTGAAGAACTAGAAGGCGAAGGACGAATTACTCCGGGCTCCCTTTGTTATAACGAGTGTAAACCAAAACGTGACTGGAAAACTCTTTGGACTCAGAAGAAATCAGGCTTTGAAAGAAAGTCTTGTGTCGAGTGTCTCTTGAAATATCCTGGTGTTTATAAAGTGAAGCGTGAATATTTGCCAGTTGGTAAAGACGGCCAAATCATCGGTTATACCAGTGTTGACCTTGGAAGATGGGTCACTGTTAAAACTGGAGTGTTCGTTTGTAAGGACGCGAGCGGAAATAT
>JAEYUK010000006.1 GCA_023432655.1 Pseudomonadota bacterium
ACTAAGATTAGCTGATTCGGCTTTATTGTCGGTCATGTCCATGTATTGATTTACAAATCCTTGATAAGGAACAATTGCTCTGGAAAGTTTTAAGGCCAGGATTCCTTCGCCAATTTTTCCTGCGATCTTAGCACTTTGGTTATTTTGATTATAGGAGGTTGCCTTCAGACGATTTCCATCACCGTCTTCGTAGCCTCGAGCTTTTTCATCAAGTCCTGAATATTGGAAATGAAGATTTTTGGAGGCGACCGTCGCTTCAACCGTTGCACCGATGTTATCGTTATTACTTCGGTGGTAGGTGGTCGTTTTCAATTTTCGATAGAGCTCATCTTTTTCAGAAAAAATAGGTGATTTACTTTTGACTAATATGGAACCGCCTAAACTATCTCCGCCGTAGCTAACCGGCGTAATGCCTGCAATGGTTTCAATGAACTCAATTTTATTCGGGTCAATGTAGGACAGGGCCGGGTTCATGTGATTGGAGCAAGCTGAGGTTATCTGGACATCATCAATCCTGATATTGACTCTGTCATTTGAAAGCCCGTGAATGCTAGGCTGAGAAGAAAGACCGCCTCCTGTTCTGACTGACAGACCTGGCTTCATTTCAAGTAGTGAAGCGGTATCTTTACTGAATCTGGCCGAAGAGTAATCCTCGTTTGGGCGATGGACTTCTACTGTGGATAGTTCTACTTCAGACGCAAAGAGTGGGAAAACGATGAAAAAAGAAAGAATTGCTCTCGTCATAATGTGCATCTCTTGTTTGGGATATAGCTTGATAGATATAATGTTTACCGCAGCTTGTAAAACGAAGTTATGCTGATATAGGTCGCTTTTTTGCTGCTAAAAGTACGCCTGAGAGAAGCAGGATCATGGCCAGGATTTCAGAGCGATAGAGATATCTTTCCTCATAGAATGAGTTGATTATTATGGCAAAGCAGGTCTCGCTGACCACGATTTGACCCAAAAGTTGTGGAGACAGCAGATTCCCTGCAATGTTCCAACAGACAGTGGCCAACCAGGAAGATCCAATTCCTATTGCGATGGAGCTGGCAATAAATATCCAAATTTGATCGGGAGTGGCTTCAGGGAAGAAAAATGTTTTTGTTTCATAGGTCGCTTCAATCGCTAAAAAGAGAATGACTGTGGGTAAGGCCAAGAATCCCAGGACTGAGGCCCATTCCTTGTTTTTCACTTCAGGGTGTTGCAATAAGAAGCGTTTATTTTTAAGCGCATAAAAGGTCCATGAGGCCAGAGAGGAAAACGCCAACACTGTACCAAAAATCTTATCTTGAATGGTTTTTGATTCAGAGGTTGAGCTTTCTAAAAGAAGAACCGCCATACCAGAAATAATAAAGAGGAGTGAGGGCCAAAAAGCTTTAACACTTCTAGAAAGATTCCCCGAAAAGAGAATCATCGTTACAGGGACCATCCCCATAGTAAATGAGGTGAAGGGAACTCCGATGAATTTAACAGCTCCAATCAGGAGAAAATAATATCCAGAAAATCCAGAAATGGTGATGATGAGTGCTTCTTTTAAGTACCTGGGATTCTCTTTCAGGAAATGATGAATTTTTGTTAATGGGAAAAACCAAACAGAAATGATGAAAAAGATGAGATAGCGACCAAGAAGTATTTCAGTTGATGAAAATTCGTGAGTAATCTTTGGGGCCAAAAAAGTGAATGACCATAGGAAGCCAGCAATGATTCCAAAAAGAAAACCAATAGTTGTTTTATTCATAACTTTTGAGCTTCAATAATGACGAATTTCTCATTGGACGCAATGATTTTATAGTTACCGAAAATCTTTTTTAGTTTCTGATGATAACCTAAGTGAGAATTTCCGACGATCCGGATTTTTCCTTTCGGTTTTAGACATCGGAAAGAATCTTGAAACATTTGCCAGGCGATGAAGTCGCCAATAGTGTTTCCTTGGTGAAAGGGAGGGTTGCAGAGAACTAAAGCGAATTCTTCTGATTTGCCGCTCTCAAAGCAATTGGTCCAATGAAAGAAGGCCTTATCCTGGAAGAATTGACGGTAGTTTACTTCGGCGCTTTGGATGGCCATATAAGATTCATCGCTAAAATGTATTTGAGATTGGGGATTAATTAACTTGGCCTTAATTCCTAAGATGCCGTTAGCGCACCCTAGATCCAGTATCTTGTCAAAAGGACCTTGGGGAAGGTGATCCAGAAAGAAACGGGTACCAATATCAAGTTTTTCTCGGCTAAAAAGGTTCGAGTGATGAATAAAAGGGGTCTCAAATCCGTCTAATTTGACTTTCATCGGATAAGGAGAGGGGACCAGAGATTTTTGAAAATCAGCAAAGACCAATCGGGCCTTCTTTTTGGCGAGGCTAGTGGTTGTCTGACCGATATATTTATTAATTAGATCAAAGCTAGTTGGTGCCAGGTGTTTAACCATGGAACCACAAATGATCTTAGAGTCTCCTTTAAGATGATGAGTCAGGTGGCAAAGAATATCTTCAAAGAAGGACATGTTTTTTGGGATTCTCATGAGAACCAGATCAAAAAAACCTTCAAGAGAAGCTAGTTCACGTATAGGCTCAATGCGATGATCACTATTGAGAGCGATCGCCATCTTAGAGACAAAGGAGTCGGTGTAAACAGTAGGATTGAATTGCTTTAAGCGGCAACTGAGAGCGCCGAAATGATCGTTAACAATTAATATCCTTTTTCCGCTTAAATCAAGCGATTCAAGGTGTTCTAAAACTAATTCGTCCGCACTATCCCAACCCTGCAAAGGATCGTTTTTTCGAAGAGGGTAACGTTTGATATTCATGATGAGTGAGATTAGTTTAGTTTACTTTAGAGGACAATCTTTTTCAGTAAGACACTTTTTACGGAGGGCATCTGCCTGGGCACTGGCATCCGCTTTATCGTTGTGAGCAACTGTTATGTCACCGATTTCTCCAAACATTGGATCAGAATAGACTAACCCTTTGGTTGGACTAATCATCGTGTAGTCCACACAACTTGCAGCATTGGTTTCTGGATTATTATTGTCTCTTAAACAGAGAGCGATTTCACCATTTTGTAAAACTTCATAATGAGAAACGAGTACCGCATGAGTGAGAAAGCTTGAGCCTCGCGAAGTGAAGACGATCGTGGGCTGCATATTCATATCCAGTCTTTCTTTTACATCTCTGAAAACTTTTTGATAATCCGAGTTCGATTTCCTTCCACTACTTAATCCTGTTTTTAAACCCTGCCAGCTCATCGCCTGGTCGGCCCAGCTTTTGGCGACTTTGTCGGCGATATAGGATTGTAATGCCGGATGCTCGGACATGGTTTTTAGATTGGGGAATCCTGGAATATCCATCGGTTTATTACTATCAATCTGATCTATGATCCTCTTATAGTAGTCGATGGCGCGGTCTTGTTCCGCTGGATCAGAAGCCTCAATGTTATAAGGGGCCTTCTGATTTGGTTTAAAGAATCCCAGGCGATTAAATTGCGAGGTAACGCGAGCATGACCCCAGCAGTACCCCTGAGTTTGTGAATGTTGACTTGGAACTCCAGAGTTCCGGAAGGCCAGACCATTCTCAGGAGTCGATAGTTTTTTGGGAGTTATATCACCCGGGTGACGGAAAATATCAAAGCCTGATGGGCATTGAATCCCGCAACTACAGATGTTAGTAGGGCAGTCTCCCCATGGTCTGCATTTACAGGCCAGGGTTCTGATGTTTTTTCTTAATAGATCAATGCTACTTAGATTGTCTTTTTCGAAAGGTTGACCGGTTTCATCCAGGCAATATTCAATGTTCTCTTCATTTGCGTTTTTCCTATTTTTAATGGTTTCTTCTTTTTTCTCAGCATAATCGCCATTACTAATAAGACCTTCGACAGCTTTGATAGGAGAGGTGAAGAAGTTTTTTATTGCTGAGCCCGCACCCAAACCAGTTTGATTGCAGCTCATGAAGTTTAAAAGAAGCAAGATGAAGAGTATCGCCCTCATAGCTTCTCCAGAATTGTCATCCAGTACAGACGTTCAGGATTTTCTTTTTGTAATTGAATTTTAATTGATTCAAGAGATTCTTCTGATTTCTTATCCTTTTTCCAGTCATCAAGATAGCGACAAATTCTCATGCTCCAGGTTAGAGAAGTTGGATACTTTTTTAACGTCGGAAGACACCATAAAGGAGGTGAAGACTTTTTACCGAGACTTGCAGCGGCCAGAAGATCCTGACGAATTTTTTGATTGATGTTTGAGTCATTCAGATTCATTGGCCCCAGTAATTCATAAGCTTCCTGGGCCTTTCCTTCTTTCATTAACTCACTGACACGTGAATCAACGGCCCATATCTTGTTGAATCCTTGATTAACGTAAGGAGTTTCCCCTTTAGCATAACCCTTCATCATGTGGAGCCATTGTCTTAATTGAGGAGAGTATTTCTTGGGATTTTCTGTAAACCATTTATCAGCTTGAGACAGGGCCTTGGTGAGTTGTTCTTTATTGTCACGATTGAGATTCACCAGTTGGATAACAGCTTCTGTTTTGTCACCTTTGTAGGAGTGCTGATAGGCCTTCTGGTAATAGCTAATAGACTTATCTTTGAGACCATAGTTTGAAAGTTCACGACCTGCGATCATGTAAAGAAAAAATTCTTTTTCAGGATTTTTAGGGCCGTATTTTTTAATTTCCTGGAGGGCCGCTTTTTCCCAAACGTCTACTTGAACTTCATCCAAACTCATGGCCCATGAGTAAATAGGAGAGATTAATAACAATAGAATTAAATAAAAGACATTCATCAATAAGCTCATCGGTCAGTTTTTTAAAAAATCAATGAATTAAATAATAAAAGTTGTTAAGCTTTTGAAATGAGGAAATATGATTTGGTTGTTTTTGATTTTGACGGGACATTGGCCGACACTTTTAGTTGGTTCAAAAGGGACATTAACAAGGCCGCAAGGAAGTATCATTTTAAGAGTTTGAATGAGGATGAGATTGAGCAATTACGCGGAAAAAAGACCAAGGAGATCATGAAGTATCTGGGAGTCCGATGGTGGAAGATGCCCTTTATTGCTAAGTATATGCGACAGCTTATGGGCGAAGAAGTTTCACGTATCCAGCTCTTTTCAGGAATTAAAGAACTTCTTTTGGACCTTAAATCAAAACAAATGAACATAGTCATTCTAAGTTCCAATTCGAGAGAAAATATAGAAAGGATTTTAGGACCAGAGCTGCTGAAAACAGTTGCTCACTTAGAGTGTGGAATTTCTATTCTGGGAAAAAAAAGAAAACTTAAAAAAGTTTTAGAGAAGTTTAAAGTACAATCTCAAAAAGTCATCGCAATAGGGGATGAGACACGTGATATTGAAGCTGCACGCTCTCTTCATATTATTTCCGGGGCCGTGTGTTGGGGATATTCAACCTCTACGGCCCTTGAGAAAGAAAATCCAGATTTTATTTTTCCTGATGTTCCAAGTTTAGTTCGTGCTTTAGATTTTTGATTTTTCCGCGGTGACCGAAAATCCAAACCAGGTCGCCGGGTAAGATCTTAACTGATGAATCAGGGTTCAAAATACGTTCATTATTTCTTTCAATCCCCACAATCAGTCCACCAAATCCTTCTCCAGATCCAACTTCGCGAATGGATTTATTCGCATGCACCGATGCTTCTGTGATGAGAATAGACTCAAGGTTATAGAGCTCATCATGGGCCGGAGTTGGTTCATTGTTTTTTGCTTCAATAAGAACTTGAGCGGTGGTCAGCTGCTCGTCTGTACCAATTAGAAAAATTTGGTCATTCGGGAGAAGTCTCTCATTTTTTGTTGGCGCGAAGATTCTTCGTTTCCCTCGGTCAATCATGGCAACTGTGGCCCCTGAGACTGCCCTGAAACGCGACTCTTCGAGAGTCAAACCGGCGAGAATTGAGTCCGAGGATAAAGTGAGGTTCACAAGTGTTGCATTCCACGGAGCAAGTTCTGGAAGCTTAGCTTGAGTCTCTAGTTTTGCAAGTTCTTTACCATTCAGATTGGCAAGGAAGTGCCTTTCAACCGATGAATAAAAAGGTTTAATAAACTTTCTGAGTGCGAAAATGATTGCACATGCAGCTAATAGGACAAAGAAAAAGAGAAAGCGGGTTGAGCTAAACTGCTTAACGATAAAGGCGGTCAAACCAAATGCCAGCAGAATTCTCATTGTAAGAATACCAATTTGCAAACTACGTAAGCGCGCCAGGGTTTGAGATTCCTCGGTGGATAGCTTCTTTGGTGTTTTTAAAACAATGGCAACAAGAAACGGTGAAGAAAGAATGACTGTAATAATAGACGCGATGATATTGATTGTTGATGTATTTCCGAAAGTCGAGTGTAGAAACGGAAGAAGGTAAATTCTGGACAACAAAGCAATTGCAATGACTACTACTGCATTAATTAGGGCCGCAACACCATAAATCCTCCAGATAAGACCCAGAGATCCTTCTTTGGTATCGGCCGCCATAGCAACTTCGTATTTCCTGAAATTTTCAAGAAAACGTTGAGGGATTCGTTTCTCGATCCAGTTGTAGATCGGTTCTGAAAAACGAATCATATAAGGTGTAGTGAATGTCGTAACCGCAGAAACGGCAATGATGATGGGATAAAGGAAATCGCTGGTCACTTTTAAGCTGACTCCTAAGGTGATAATAATGAAAGAGAATTCTCCGATTTGGGCCAGACTCATTCCTGCTTGTACCGATTGTTTAAGGCTTCTTCCGGATATGACTGCACCTAGCCCTGAACCAAAAAGTTTCCCTACAATAGTAATGGCGACGATAATGAGCACAGTTCCATAGTGCTCTTTTAAAATGGCCGGATTAATCATCATACCGACTGAAACAAAGAAAATAGCAGCAAAGAGATCTTTCACTGGGATGAGAAGGTGCTCGATACGTTCACCTTCTCTGGTTTCGGCCAGAATTGACCCCATAATGAAGGCCCCAAGGGCCGCGGAAAATCCAGCTTTAGAAGCTAAGACTACCATTAAAAAACACAGACCGATCGAAACCACCAGCATGATTTCGTCGCTTAAATATTTCCGTACCTTGTTGAGAAGGGATGGCAAGATATAAATTCCAACCAAGAACCATATTGTTAAAAAGAAGCCCAGGCGTGCCGAAAGGAAAATTAGGTTAGAACCGGAGAAATTACCTGGAACACTGATCGCAGTAAGAAAAACCATTAAAAGAATAGCGATTAAATCTTCAACAATTAAAATCCCAAATACCAAACTTACGAACCCTTTCCCTTTGAGTCTGGCTTCGTCGAAGGCCCTGATAATAATGGTGGTTGAAGACATCGCAAGAGCACATCCAAGGAAAAGGCTGTCCATAGATTTCCAGCCAAAAGCACGCCCGACCAGGAATCCTAATCCTGTCATCGTGATGACTTCGAAGATCGCGGAGATGGAGGCGCTTTTTCCAACTTTTGCAAGTTTCTTAAAACTGAATTCAAGGCCTAAACCAAAGAGAAGGAACATCACCCCGATCTCGGCCCATATGTGAACGCCTTCTGTGTCGATGACTGTTGGCCATAAAGAAAAATGAGGGCCGACTGCAAAGCCTGCGATCAGGTAACCCAGGACAATCGGTTGCTTAAATCGACTGAAGATGATGGTACTTATGGCGGCAGCAACTAAGATCACGGTTAGATCGGAGATCATAGGAGGAATATGAGTCATATTTTTTCCGAGAGAGAAAATTAGAAAGTAGGTCTAAATATAGCTTAATTCCTGAGAAAATTGAATTTTTTTTAAAGATATTGGAGAGTTATTTCCAGCTCTCGATCGCCATTACCAGAAATGAGTTCACTTCTGTCATAGCCCTCAGCTTGGTAATTTAATTTGACTGTCTTAAACATACCGATAAATTCTTTAAAGAAAGTGTTCTTAAAATAACCATGATAACTTGTATGGTAGGTCATGGTGTTTTCTCGATTCTGGAAAAGATCTTTTAAAAGATTGGAGCGATTAATATCTCTTCTTGGAAAGTTAAAGCGAAACCCTTCCATTCCTTTGGCCTGAGCAATGATGGAATGAGTATCATATTGCATGATCAGTTTTGCCGCTGACTTAGACCTCATAAATGCTTCCATTACTTCTCGGGTATTATTCCAAATGCAGTAGTTATGATTTCCACCAGTAAACGTAATGACAACTTCGTTTTGGGCCTTAAAGTCATAGCGATTGTGGCCGGCCGGTGAAACAACAATAGGTACGCTCATTGGCACATTTTCCAGTTCACTCGGGTAATTACTCGGAGGCAAACGATAGTCCACATTATTCAAAAAATCTTCGATCTTAACTAAATTCCCTCGATAGTTACCTGCTTCAAGTAAAATAATCGAATGGTATTTAGGGTCACTGAGATATTTTTCAACCGGCGACTTCAGATGAGATTGCCAGTCATAAATTTTATGCGGGTGAACATTGAAATGATATAGACCATCCTGGAGCTCATATGGATAGGCGTAAGCAAAATTTACTCCGCAAGTGATTTGAGATGTTTCAAACTCACTGGCAAAAGAAGAATTATTAACAGGTGCTAGATAAAACTCTCTTTTAGAAAGATTACTAGTTGAGACGAATTTATTATCAAAGAGAACATTGTATTGAAATTTCTTGTTAACAGATTTTAAGACAAAAACCATTGATGCGCTTTTTTCAGCGTTTTCAATTTTAAATTCCCGTTTAATAAAATCCGGGCCTTTAATTGTTGTTCCAAGCGGAGTTACAAGTTTAAATTTTTTATTAAAAGAGTATTGGCAAGTAATGTCGTAGTTTTTGTCTGTTTTAAGATAAGCCTCTGCCATTCGAGCGCTGAAGGGCACAATATCTTGGGCCCAGATGGGGCCAATGGCTATTAAAAGAATAAGGAATTTCCACATGACCTGGTTCTAAGGCACTTAAGGGCGGAATGGATAGCAC
>JAEYUK010000064.1 GCA_023432655.1 Pseudomonadota bacterium
GGCTTAAAACCAATTTATTAAGCTGAGAGCGGATGCTTGCCTGGCCATAGAAGTCTTCGAGCTCCTGGGGTCTTAGTTTCGCTGCTAATGGCAGATCATTCTGGTTATTTAGGGAGAAAGCATCTAATTGCATGGTTCTTTCTAGCAAATAAATCCGATTTTGCACAGTGTTGGTCTTGACGAGGCTGCGTTAAAAGGTTACTTTTTTGGTCTTTAAAAATAAGAGCTGTTTCGGCTTTTCAGTGACAGATGGAAGGGGGTGTTTAGTATGTCTACAATTACAATTACAATTGATGAAAGATTTCCAGCTGAAAAAGCGATTAAGAAATTCAAACGTCTATGTGATGCTTACGGGATTGTTAAGGAATACCGTGCTCGTTCAGAGTACAAGAAACCTTCTATCAAGAAAGCTGAGAAGTTAGAGAACGCAGATAAGCGTCGTCGTAAAAACGATGTTCGCGGTCGTGTACGTTCTAAGTACTAATCTCAAAATAAGGCCCTCTTTCGAGGGCCTTTTTTTTTGGAAAATTTTAAAAATAGTATCTTAATAGAGAATTCCAGCGAGCATGCATAGTCGCAAGATAACTGCCCATTCCGTCAGGAGTTTTCTTCCTCTTGGTGAGATTCATATTCAGCAGATTAACAGAGAAGTTGAGTGGATTCATATTTCGGTAGAGGAACTCTGGATTTGCTCTTTTGGCCAGATGAGTTTTAATCGGTTGAATGAAATTCAAAAAGAACTGTTGAAAATCTTCCCGGTATGCATAAGGAATAAATTCCTGAAGGGCCAGAGAGATTAAAGTATCGAGTTCGTCGATGTCTTTAATGATAGAATGGGTTTCATTTTTGACAGGTATTTCGGCGTTGATAAGAAAAGAAACATTATCTAAAGATGCCTTGATCCTTTCGGTCTTCAAATCAAACATTGATATAAAACGCAGGGCCGAAATGCTGCTTAAGTGTAACTCTGGCGACATCTTCACTTGTCGCTTGAGCTTAAGCGAAAGAGTTTGAATTTTAAATAACTCTTCTCTTAAGGAATTGGTAATACCTCCGCAATCTTTATTCAAAAGTCTGGGACAAGTTATCCGCAAATTTTCTGTGAGAGGACTTAGTTGAGAAACCTCTTGAATGAGTGGAATGATCTCCTGAGGAAAATAAGGAAAGAGGGTGATCATCTGATAAAAATCCCCAACTATCCCATTTAATATAGGTCTTACTTTTACCTGGTAAGTGTGTTGATCTAGCCTTCGTTGCGCCCAGGTAGTGGACGTACAAAGTAAGAGAAGAATAAAGAGATAGCGCATCTTCTTATTATGCCTTACTCATCTGGAAAAGATCAATGAGGTGAGAATCTTTCCATAAAGAAGGAAATCTTCTCAAAAAGCTCTGAGAGTGGGGCCTTAAAATGAAATGTATATGAGAAGAAAAGCGTGGGACTTCCAGAGTGTCGAGAGGCAGTTCTGAGCTATAGCAAATGATCCTTTTTTCTTGCAGTAGTGATGGTGCTTCTCTCAAGAGCCCCATGAATAGATAGATGCCACCGCCCGTGGTTGAGAAGGTGAGTATCTGATCTTTATCCTCACTTAGTTTCTTCATGAAGTTATTGAGGATCCGTTCAAATTCCCGGCATTTAAAATAATTATGGCGCAGATAAATTTTTCTCACCTGGAGGGAAAAATGTTTTTTTTCTTCTTCGGTAAGATTTAAAGCAGCAAACTCCTCAAGGAGAAGTTCTTGCATTGAAAACTCCTGGGGGACTCTTAACTCTTGTTCAAAGTAGGGAGAGGTTCCCATCAGGGTTTCTTTATAAACTCTTAAATGGAAGAATTCCTGCCAGTCCATGCCTTATTGTAAATCCCTCCCTGGTTTTCTTACTAAATAAGTGTCTAATCCATTAGTTAGGTGACCTAAATAAAAACTATCTATTTGCGGAATGCCCACTTAACGCCTCCCTCTTGTAACTCAGGGTCGTTAAGCTCTTCTTACTCCGTGATAAGACTAGGCATGACTAGAGAAAGCATCATTCATTCTTTCCATAGCATCCTCCCGGCCTCTTACCGAAGCCAAACCGAGCTTAACCATTGGGTCCTCCGCTATCATCAGATCACTGGGGCCTTAACAGATACGGAACTTCATGCGCTTTCCAAATATTGTCTTTCAGAAAAACACATCCAGGGTCGCTATATTGAATGTGATGAAATTGACGAAGAATGGGGGAGGCATGAGATCTACTCCATTTGCCAGGCAGCTGGAATTGAAAAAAGAAATCTCTACTACGATGAAAAAGTAAAGCGTGTCTTTGAAGAAATTTATCACAGTCACATTCCGAAGCAGATCATTCACGTCACCTGCACCGGCTACCTTTCACCTAGTCCGCCACAAAAATTTTTTAATGATAAGGAAAAGCCCCCTGGTATTACTCATGCCTACCACATGGGCTGTTATGCCTCTTTACCCGCAGTCAGAGCGGCCCGGGGACTCCAGATGAGTGAAAGAACCGGCATCGATATTGTTCATACAGAAATCTGTAGTCTGCATTTAAATCACACAAAGCATACTCATGAGCAATTAGTTGTGCAGTCTCTCTTCTCTGATGGCCACATAAAATACACTGTGGGAGAGTCATCTTCCGGACTTAAGATTCTAGGTATTCATGAAAAGCTTATTCCTGAAAGTTCAGCGGATATGACTTGGATACCCTCTCAATATGGTATGAGCATGACCCTCTCTAGGGAAGTTCCTCTAAAAATTAGAGATCATTTACCTACTTTCATGGAAGAGCTTGCTAACAAATCAGGCGTCTCAAAAGAAGAACTTTTAAAAAGCGCAATCTTTGCTGTTCATCCGGGAGGTCCACTGATTGTTGAGGTCGTTCAAAAAAAACTCGACCTTCATTCCGAACAAGTAAAATTCAGTCACGAGATTCTTCGAACGAGAGGCAATATGTCTTCTGCGACTCTGCCTCATGTGTGGAAGG
>JAEYUK010000106.1 GCA_023432655.1 Pseudomonadota bacterium
CCTAAGAAGGCCACTCCCCACTCCCGAAACATCGTCTCTCGTTGGATTTTACTGCCTGGACGGAACTGGGAAGGATCCTCCGTAGGAAAAGGAATCGCTGGCACTTCGTCTATGTCAGGTGCCCGGCGATAAGGAACAAGAACATAAAGACTTCGAATAAAGCTGGTTTGTTCAAGATCAATTTCAATCGGAATAATTGAATCCAGTTCACGGTTATACTGGGGGTAGATACAAAAGAAAGGGTAATCAGGAATTTTAACCCGCCAGTGCTCTTCAAAATCCTGAAGCGAGATGGCCGGGTATTTCATTTCCACCAAGTCTTTCATCATCCATTCAATAGCTCCATCCCGAGTTGTGCAAAGACCATTGGTAAACTGCATGCTCGATCGGGGGAGTCTCAAATCATAAAAGAGATAATCATAATAGACGTCTTCTACTTCGAACTTATCTTTTTGAGAAATCTTTCCACTCCATTTAAGTTCCTTATCGAGTAATGGTGTGGTGGCGAGGAAATGTGTTTTTCTGGCTGATATAAATTTAAAATGAAACTTCAGGTTGTCATGAACCGAGTTGACGTAAACATTCGGTTTGGCCGCAAATACTTCCCCTACACCAGGGTAGTATTTCGAAGCCATTTTGTCTTTCTCCCAGGCACCAGGGAATTTTAAATTCGGATAATATAAGTTCCCCTGGTAACCCCACCACGGCATGACGTCTTTTTGAAATAAAGGTCCCGGAAAATCCTGAAAGGGAATAGTTCCAAGTGGAGTTGTGTAATCACAAAAGGGATCCTGAACTACGGGATTGAACTTGGATACACAGCTGTAACCAACATTCTGGGTCCAGGTTTTTATGGTATTACCCTGACAGGCCGTCACAACACTTGCTTCAACACCGGTAACGAAGAAAAGAAGTGAGATTAAAAGACCCTTCATTTCTTCACCAATTTAACTTCCATCTGGATTGGATGAATCTCCACTTGTACTTTCTGGAGAAACTCACATCCCTTTTCATCCGAAGCTCGAATTTGATAATTCCCGGACTTAACATAAAAGCGAAAAGTGCCGCTTTGAGGCACCTCTGTATGGAGAAGTAATAGCCTTTCCTGATAGTTTTCTTTATCCAAAGATAACCAGACCATCGCCTTTTTAGCACACCCCTCAGGAAGACTTACTTTTCCAGAAATAGAGCTCTCGGAGCTCAGGACGGAAAAAGACATGAAAAGGAAGAGATATGAAAAATACTTCATTAGCTCCCTATCGGTCTAAAAGGTGGAGAGGTTGAAATTATACACTGGACTATAAGAGTCAATTTCTCAAGGGCCATACTTTCTCTTGATTAACTTTAAGTCTTCGTCATAAACTGCCGAAAACTCTCATATATTTTCATCAGGAGTGTCAATTATGGCCAAAACAATAGCTGAAGGGTTCTTCGCTGACCCTCGTTTAGAACAAGCAAAGAAACTCATTAAAGAAGCTCTCGCCGAACACCAGGCCCAAATCACAGGTGTGAAAGAAGCCACTCCAGAATTAAAAGAATCATACGAAACTCTTTTAAAAAAGATGGCCGATTATCGAGGCAGTGCACTTGCTTATAAATATCTCGGCTCTGGTATCGGTCAAGGTCCATTCGTGGAACTAGGTGATGGATCAATCAAATACGATTTTATTACCGGGATTGGCGTCCATTACATGGGTCACTCTCATCACGGAGTCATTGAAGCTCAGATCGATGGCGCTCTTTCAAACACGGTTATGAATGGTCACCTACAGCAGAACGTAGATACTGCGAAACTTCTGGAACTTTTCTCCCATGAAGCTTGCAAGTATGGGGCGACTGTTCGGAACGTCTTTCTCTCAACTTCAGGGGCCATGGCCAATGAAAATGCTTTCAAAATGATTTTCCAGAAGCGCTCCCCTGCTTCTCGATTCTTTGCTTTTGAAAAGTGCTTTGCCGGCAGAACTCTAGGTATGGCATGGGTGACTGATAAGGCGGCTTATCGCGCAGGTCTGCCTAAAACTATTGATGTGGATTACATTCCTTTTTACGATGAAAATAATCACCAGGCTTCAATTGATGCTGCTGTAAAAGCTGTGAAGAAATACATCACTCGTTATCCTGGTCAGCACGCGGGCTTCATCATGGAGCTTATCCAGGGCGAGAATGGCTCATGGGTCGGCCACACAGACTTCTTTGAAGCTTTAATTGCTGTCTGCAAAGAAAACAATATCTCAGTTATGGTGGATGAAGTTCAAACATTTGCTCGTACGACTGAACTTTTCGCTTTCCAACATTTTAAACTTGATAAGCATGTCGACATCGTTACCGTTGGTAAAAACTCACAAGTTTGCGCCACTCTCTTTAACGATGACCATAAGCCAAAGCCAGGTCTTATGTCACAAACGTTCACAGCATCTGCAACTCAAATTGCAGCTTCCTACTTTGTGATCAAATCGATCGTGGACGGCGGTTACCTCGGTCAAGATGGAAAAATTCAAAAACTCCATAACCGTTTTGCCGATAACCTTAAAGAGCTTGCGAAAAAATACCCAGACAAAGTCTCTGGCCCTTACGGAATTGGTGCCATGGTTGCCATGACTATTTGTGGTGGCGATGGAAAGAAGTCGACAGATTTTACTAACAAACTTTTTGAGAACGGTGTTCTCTCTTTTGGAGCTTCGGCCCATCCTACGGCCAGAGTTCGCTTCCTTATGCCAGTAATGGCCACTGAAGAAAAACACATTGATGAGGTTTGCAAAATCATCCAAAAAACCGTGGAAGAGCTGTAAGCATGTTCATTATTAGACCAATTGCTCAGAAAGACATTGATGGATTGATGGAGCTCCTGGCAGACTCAGGCCACGGGCTCACTTCCCTTCCAAAAGATCCGGAGATTCTGAAAAAAAGAATCAGGATCTCCGAGCGAAGTTTCCTCCATCGGGAGGACGGACCAGGTGGCGAAGATTACCTTTTTGTTATGGAGGAGCTTTTCACCGGACGGATTGTCGGAGTCTGTGCCATTATTTCCAAGATCGGTGGATTTGAACCTTATTATTTTTACCGACTAGAAAAGAATCATCACGAATCAAAGTCCATCCACGTAAAGAATGACATCACTTCCCTTCACTTCCATTTTATTCATAATGGTCCGGCAGAGATTTGTTCTTTATATTTGCATCCCGACTACCGAAATTCTCAAAATGGTCGTTTCCTTTCTCTATCGCGTTTTTTATTCATTGCTGAAAACAGGAAATTCTTCGAAGACCAGGTCATCGCAGAAATGCGAGGGATGGTGAATGATTCGGGTCACTCTCCTTTCTGGGATGCTGTAGGGAAAAATTTCTTTAAAATCGATTTCCCTACCGCTGACTACTTGTATGTAAAAAACAAGCGCTTCATTGAAGAGCTGATGCCTAAGCACCCGATCATAACGAATCTTCTCCCGGAAGATGCACGCTATGTGGTTGGTAGAGTTCATCCCAACACTGAACCGGCCAAGCGTATTTTGGAACAGGAAGGATTTCACTTCTCAGGGCTAGTGGGCATACTTGAACCGGGCCCCGTTCTCATCGCTGAAGTCGACCAGATTCGTTCCATCAGAGAAAGTGTTGTCGGTGAAATTGAAGAAATCGCAGAAAAGAACTTCAAATCAGATATATTCATTATTTCGAATACCACTACCCCTTTCAGAGCGGCCCTCGGTGGAGTTAAACAACTCAAATCGGGTGGACTTAAAATTTCTGGGGTCACGGCCGCTGGATTAAAACTTCGATTAGGTGATAAGATTCGTTTCGTAAGTTTTAGGCCAACTCCTCAAAAAAAGAAGCCAGTCCGATCTAAATAAAACTGTCACCCTTAAGCTTAACTAAATTTTTGCGCGCGCGTTTTATAATGCGTGCGCTTTTAATTATACTTTTCCGAAGGGGTAACTCATGAAGGGAAATCTGCTTTTAATTGATGACGAAGTCGAATTGTCCGCAAGCATGAAAGAACTTTTCGAAGATGAAGCGCATGAAATTTTTACTGCCCAGAATGGACTCGAAGCTCTGCAAATCATGGAAAAAGTTCGAATCGATTGTGTTGTGACTGATATTAAAATGCCGGGTATGGATGGCATTACGTTTATGCAAATAGCTAGAGAGCGTGGTCATGAACAACCGGTCATTTTCTTTACTGGACATGGCAGTGAGCAGTTAAGACAAGAAGTGAAAGAATTAGGAGCTGCAGAGCTTTATACCAAACCGAACTTTTTAATGCTCGAACTTGCCATACGAAAACATATGACAAGTTCAAGTTCGTTATAGAGCGATTACTGACCTTTGCTGGTACTCTCAAAACTCTTATCTGCCGAAGCGGCAACAAATCCTTGATAGAGTTCCCCGTTTGCTAAAGGGTAGCGTTTTGCAAACTCATAATAGCAGGCAGGTATAGTGAGCTTGCCGTCAGCAAACGAAACTTCAATATTATTGGCCAGGGTTGAAGATTGCTCGAGACAAACTTCTTTTGATCCTTTGATCTCTCCCCCGCTGGAATTTAACTTGCAGCCATTATTTTTAAGGAACTCATTAAGAACTCTAATGTCGGAAAACTTTTTCAGGTCATTAATAAAGACCGTGAAATGGTTTGGACGGTAGCCGAAAGCTCCAACCCATGCAGCGTAGTCACTCTCTTTTAAGAGTTCATTGTAAACTTCTGTCGTGATTTCCCAAGGTCTTCCGATAGAAGAGAAATCATACTGATGCTCAAGACCTGCTGGAATTTGATCAATAAGTTTTCCAACTTTATCTTGTAAAGATTTAGAGAATTCTTCGAGTTTTAATTCAGAGATAAATATCTTTGGCATGGAACTATCTTTATGCTCATAGTGTTTGGCATAAAGTTTTTTCTCAACGAATTGATAATCACCTTTAAAGATATAACCTGATTCGAGAAACGGCTTAGCAATAACGTCGACACTGACACGAGGATGATTAAAGGTTCTTAATGCAATGTGATCGTTATGAACTGCCTCTCCTTCGTTTGTCAGAAGGTCGCTAACTTTCTTAGCAAGGGGATTAATCGTAATGTAGTCTTGCCACATTTTGTCCAACAAGGCCGGTAACGTCTTAATAGTCATAAGTTTCTCCTGAATTTCAGCCATTTTAGCAAAGTCTTAGGAATTGTGGAATAAGCGATCATTTAACTCCCTGTATTAATCTGGGATATTTGCAGGAAAAGTAGTATCATGAGTCAATTTTAAGAGAAGGATTTGTAATGGAAATGAAATTAAAAGGCGATTACTTTAATGGCCAATTCTCCCTCCCTCCCCACTCACAGGCCAATGAAAAAATTTTAAAGCGCTGTCCAGCTGACCTAGGTCAGGTTTTATGGGAAGCTCCCGTTTATCATAATCATGTTGATGCAGTTATTGATTCTGCCGTTAAGGGCTTTGAGGTCTGGAGAAAAACCAGCTTTGAAGAAAGAATCAACTGTTTAAAAAAATACCAGGAAGCAGTCCGTGCCAGAAAAGATGAAATCGCTATGGCGCTGGCCCTGGAAGTGGGAAAGCCGCTTTGGGAAGCTAAGACTGAAGCCGCTTCCCTGGATTCGAAAGTAACTGTCACGATCACTGACTCCTATGAACGGATTAAGCAAGAAACGATTAAAGACGTTATGCCGAAGATCGATGGCCATGTTGTCTATAGGCCTCTAGGTCCATCTCTTGTCATCGGTCCTTTTAATTTCCCATGTCACCTGGCCAATGGACAGATTCTGGCGGCCCTCTTAGCAGGGAACTCCGTCATCTTTAAGCCCTCTGAAAAAACAATTTATTCTGCTCAACTCATGGTTGAGTGCTTTGCAGAAGCCGGCTTTCCGGCAGGAGTTATTAACTTTATCAATGGAGCAGGCCACACCTCTTCAAAACTCACTTCTGATAAGAGAATTAAAGGAATCTATTTTACCGGCTCACGTGGTGTAGGTTTAAAAATCCTCGAAAACACTCATAAAGATTTAAATAAACTCGTGGCCCTTGAATTAGGTGGAAAAAACTCTACCATCCTTCATCACGACACCAATATTTCACATGCCTTGCCGGAACTTCTCCGCTCATGTTTTTTAACCAGCGGTCAGCGCTGTACTTCGACTTCCATGATTCTGGTTCATCGTAAAATCGAACAGGAATTTATCAGTCAATTTAAAGCTGTGACTGAAAGGATTAGAGTCGGTCACCCGGTTTTAAGTAAACCGGAAGCCTTCATGGGACCTTTGATTGATGAACATGCCCAGAAACTTTATTTCGATTTCTGTCAGTATGGTAAGGATGAGGGAGCTCAGGAGATCGTTAAGCCAACTAAGCTTGATGTGGGGTTTGAGGGATACTATGTCTCACCTTCGATTCACTACTTTGAAAAGCCCAATCTATCCGGAAAATTTATTCAGGAAGAAATTTTTGGTCCTAACTGCTTCTTCATTCCTTATGATGATATTGAAGAAGCGATTAACATCGCTAACTGCACCGACTATGGCCTTGCGGCTTCAGTCTTCACCCGTACTCCGGAAATCTATAAGCTTTGCTTAAGAGACATTGAGTCGGGATTAGTGAATCTAAACCGCTCCACCGTGGGAGCGACTGCTCGTCTTCCATTTGGAGGACTCAAAAATTCCGGTAACCATCATCCGGCAGCCGTTTCCATGATCGACCATTGTGTAAGCACCGTGGCTTCACTGGAAACACTTGATGATACCAGCTCTAAAATAACTGATGTTGTAGGACTTATAGACTAAAGAATAATATATGAATACCTCCACTGATGAACAACTGACGCTTCGAAAGGAGCGTTGGTATGTCATCATTCTCGCTGCGATCCAGATTGCCCATATTCTGGATTTTGTCATCATGATGCCCTTGGGCCCAGTCTTTATGAGGGTATTTAGTATATCCCCTGTTGAATTCTCCACCTTGGTCTCGGCCTACACTTTTAGCGCCGGTATCGTGGGATTCCTCGCGGCCCTCTATGCCGATCACTTCGACCGGAAAACATTTCTTCTCTATAACTTTGCAGGGTTCATTATTGGTACATACATGTGTGCCATTGCCGATGGTTTTGCTTCACTCCTGACAGCGAGGATTATTGCCGGTGCCTTCGGGGGAATTTTAAATTCAATCGTTCTGTCACTTGTGGCCGATCTGATACCTTTCCATCGTCGAGGGGCCGCCATGGGGGTCGTGATGTCGGCCTTCTCCATCAGTAGTATTCTAGGAATTCCGACCGGTCTTTACATTGCTCAACTTTTTGACTGGCACGGAACGTTTTATTTCATTTGTCTGTTAAGTCTTATTTTCTGGGTGCTTTCTCTCATTATGCTTCCTTCGGTCAGGCCAAGAGTAGAAGTGAAAACTTTCAGAGAAAATCTTTCAAACTTTAAAACCATACTCATGAATCGCGACTATCTCCAAAGTTTTAGTCTCACCAGCGTTCTGGGCTTCGGCGTCTTCGGCATTATTCCTTTTATCTCGGCCTATCTGGTTAAGAATGTAGGTTTCCGAGAAGATCAGCTTCCGCTCGTTTATCTCGTGGGAGGAATTTGTACGATTGTTTCCGCGCGGACTATAGGTAAGGCCTGCGATAGAGTGGGAAGCTTTAAAGTCTTTCGAACAGTGGCGATTATCGCCTGCTTTCCGATGCTCACACTCACCATTCTTCCTGGGAGTACTCCATTTTGGCTGGCCCTCGCTATTACGACCCTCTTTACAATGTTTGGTTCCGGTAGATTTATTCCGGCCATGACGCTAGTTTCTGCCGTTGTTAAATCAGAAGATCGTGGGACATTTATGAGTCTGGAGAATGCTGCTCGCCAAATGTCCTCTGGGATATCTTCACAAATCGGCGGAGTCATCATTGGAGCTTCTGCGGCCGGGGCCCTCACCAATTATGGCTATGTAGGCTTAATTGGAGTCCTCACAACCGGGATTGCTATTTACATCGCTTCCAAAATATCAACAAAACTGAGTTTAAAATAAATTTATGAATTTTACACAGGCCCACTTAAGTGCCATCGTTGCCTTCACCATGTGGGGAACTTTTCCTCTGTATTGGAAGATTTTTTCCGGCGAAGGTTCCTGGGACCTCTTTGGTCAAAGATTAATCTGGTCGTTTTTAACTCTCCTTCTCATTCTCACATATCAGAAGAAATTAAAAAATCTGGTGGCGATATGGAAAAACAAGAAGACCCGTTACATGCTGATTCTCTCTGGTCTTCTCATTGCCTCTAACTGGCTTATTTATATTTATGCTGTCAGTATCGGAAGAGTTCTGGAAGCGAGCTTAGGATACTTTTTAAATCCTCTCATCAACGTTTTCATGGGATGGCTCATTCTAAAAGAAAATATTCGTCCGACTCAGTGGCCAGCTATCATTCTCGCTTTGCTTGCTATCGTTCTGATCGCTGTTCGCGTGGATTTTGCTCACTTCCCATGGATTGCGATTTCACTCGCTCTAACCTTTGCACTCTACGGACTTATACGGAAAGTAACTGCGGTGGGATCAATGGAAGGACTCACCTTCGAGACTAGTTTTGTTCTGATTCCTGTTTTGATTTACTGGAGCACCTACTCTACGGGTCCGATGACAATTTACCAGCATCTGCCGGGCTGGAAGACTCTTGTTCTTTCTCTTTCAGGGCTTGTGACCTGCATTCCCTTGGTGCTTTTTGCTTATAGTGCTAAGAACTTAAAACTCCAGACCTTAGGTTTTATTCAATATCTTTCGCCTAGTTTTAAGTTTATTTGCGGCTGGTTGATTCTGAAAGAGGCCATAAGTGATGAGCTCCTCCAAACCTTCTTCATGATTTGGGCAGCACTCATCTGGTATACCATTGAATCGGTGGTAGCGATGAGAAAGAAAAAGGTTGTGGCAATTTAAGAAATGGCCACAACTTCTGCTTTCGCTGATGTCTTCTTAAGTTCTTTAGGGAGGTTCTTAGCAACTACTTTGGTTAGGGCCTTTTCAATTGATTTTTTCATTGAATGAGGACCTGTGACAAAACTAATGTCTCTCACTGGTGTGTGAACTTTAAAGTCTCGGAGCAGCTTCTGGTCAGCACTACTCATATTGAGGGTTGCTAGATATGGCAAAACAGTGAATCCATCGCTGGACTTTACCATGTTAATGAGAGTTTCAAGACTTCCTGCTTCGAAGAAAAGCTTTTTATCTTCTTTAACATTTTTATACTGACACAAATGGAGGGCCTGGGCCCGCAAACAGTGACCTTCTTTTAAAAGCCAGGCATGTCTTAAATTCAGGTCTTTTTCTTCAATAGCTTTCTTTTTTAAAAGCTCATGTTTAGGAGAAAGGAAAACCTTAAATGGCTCCATAAACAGATGTTCTTCGTGGAGCTGCTTATCTTCTAGAGGTGTTGCCAGAATCGCTCCATCAAGTTTCCCCTCTTTTAAAAGCCTGATAATCTCATCCGTCTGATGCTCATAAATTTTAAGTTCCACTTCTGGATACTCTGCCACAAACTGTTGAACAAAAAGCGGGAGCACATAAGGGGCAAGAGTTGGAATGACGGCCAGTATAAATTCTCCGGCCACTTCCCCTCGGAGAGACTTGGAAAGCTCTTCCAGCTCCTGGGCCCCATGCATAACTTTTCGCGCATACTCCAAAACTTTAACCCCCATAGGAGTTGGCTCCACCGGAGTCTTTGAACGGTCAAAGAT